>CALUVI010000015.1 GCA_944324185.1 Candidatus Gastranaerophilales bacterium
ACACAAAAAAGATTAAAAGTATAGATTATGCGCGTGATAGCTGCTAATTCATACACATTCAGCAGTAGTGTGGAGCTTGCTCCACATATTTATATCATATTTTGTGGAGCAAGCTCCACACTACTGGTTTAAGTTGTTCAGGTTTATGTATCCTTGTTTTATAGATAGTATTTTGCTAGTATTAATTTCATGAATCATTATAGAAGATATTATAATTCTGATTTTGGCAAAATAGTCTTTATTACAATTGTAACTTACGATCGCATTTCCGTATTAACAGAAAATATTGATTTAATTCGCGAGGCTTTTAAAAGCGTAAAATATGAGTTTAAAATTATTGCAGGATGTGTACTAAAAGACCATATTCATATTCTTATTGAACCTGTAAATATGAGTGACATTCCTTATATTGTAAGTTTTTTTAAGCAATATGTCTCTAAAAATATTGCTAATCCGCCGCTTCAAAATGATTTACAACGGAGGCGTAATGAAAAAGGGTTATGGCAAAGAAGGTATTACGACCATATAATAAGAAATGAAAAAGATTTTAATAAACACTTGGATTATATACATTATAATCCAATGAAGCATTATAATATTGCACCCAAAAACTGGAAATATTCTTCTTTTAAAAAATTTGTGCAACTTGGTTTTTATGATGAAAACTGGTGTAATTTTGATGATTTTAATAATATCTCAGAAATGAATTTAGAATAGCAGTAGTGTGGAGCTTGCTCCACAATTTTTGAAACATTTATGCGGAGCAAGCTCCACACTACTTTACTAGTTAATAAACATACAGTCACCGTAACTGTAAAAACGGTATTTTCCCTTTATTGCTTCTTCGTACGCTTCAAAAATAAAGTCTTTTCCCGCTAAAGCACTAACAAGCATAAGAAGCGTTGATTTCGGCAGGTGGAAATTAGTAATCAGTTTATCTATAACTTTAAATTCATAAGGGGGATAAATGAATAATTCAGAAGCTCCGCGGCAGGCTTTTATTTCTCCAAACATTTTGTAAGCGCTCTCTAATGTTCTGACGGTTGTTGTCCCGACTGCAACAAGTTTTTTGCCTTCCGCTTTGGCTCTGTTAATCAAATTGGCAGTCTCTTCTTTGATTTCAAAAGTTTCTGAATCCATGTGATGTTCAAGAATATTATCACACTTGACCGGTCTGAATGTTCCTATTCCGACGTTCAAAGTTACATATCCGATTTCAACGCCTTTATCTGAAAGCTTCTTCAAAATATCCTGAGTAAAGTGTAATCCTGCTGTAGGAGCAGCTACAGAGCCTTCTTTTTTTGCATAAACCGTCTGATATCTTTCAAAATCCAGTTTCTTAAGCTCTTCATTTGACATTTTTCTTTCGATGTATGGCGGAAGCGGAATATTTCCGACCTTATGTAAAATCTCAAAAATATCTCCTTCATAAACCATCTGCACAAGCCATTTCCCGTCATCAGGCAAAGGCATTTGAACTATGCAGGATAATTCATCTGAAATTTTTATCTCTGTACCGACCCTTACACGCTTTGAAGGTCTTATCAAAACTTCCCAGGTTTTATTCTCTCTTTCTTTAAGCAAGAAAACTTCTATTTTTGCTCCGGTATCTTTGTAGCCGTACAATCTTGCCGGAATAACTTTTGTATCGTTAAGAATCAGAATGTGATTTTCGTCCAGCAGGTCAACAATGTCATAAAAATGTTTGTTCAGAATCTCGTGTTTATCACGGTTAAGAACCATCATGCGAGAGTTTTCGCGCTTATCACTCGGACGCTGTGCTATTAATTCTTCCGGTAATTCATAATCAAATTCTGATAGTAACATTTTATAAACCTCTTTTTAATACTAACATAAAAATACTTTAAGTTTGCCAAAAAAGTCTACTTCTTTTATAATATACCTTAAATTATGGATGAAATATCAGCGCTAATAGAAAAATATAACTTTGACAAGCAGTTTCCGAAACTTGTTAATAAAATAAGAAACAAAACAGTTGTTGTCTATGGAACAGGACTGCTTTTCAGAAAACTTACAGAAACTTATGATTTTTCAGGTTTAAATATTATAGGAGTTTCGGACCTGAAATATAAACCCGAAGATGAAGGAAAGAAAGATTTTGGATATACAATAATTCCCGTGACAAAAATAAAAGAATATAATCCGGATTATGTATTAATATCCGCTTTAAAATTTTTGAAAATTATAGATAATTTTACCAATAATTTGTTTAAAGGAACTGATATTAAGGTTTTACCGTTAATGGATAAGCCTTTATTGACTTTGTTTAAAGAGTTATTAATATGATGGATAATAAATATAATTTTAAATATATTGACAACTGTCTTTTGTCAGAATATGAAATGGCTTTAAATATTAACTATTACAGAAATCATTCATTAAAACTTTTTGAAAGAGAAAATGCATTTGTGCTGCCTGTGGTGAGAAAGAGAGGAATGGTTTTTGAAGGCGGAATTTGTGATTCTTGCGGAAATATTTTTGATGAATCCAGATTTTATCCTGACAGATTGATGAATCCGTATAAATTTGACCCCGAAAAAGCTGTATGTAACAATGATACAGTTGTTTATGCAGGTATGTTCTGGTCTCACTGGGGACATTTTTTGATAGAGCAAATCTCGCGTTTATATTATTTTCTGGATGAAAAGTATCCCGGAATTCCTATTATATATACAGCGACAGAGCCTCTGTCTGGAAATTATCTCCGATTATTTGAACTTATTGGTATTGATACGGCAAGATTGGTATATGTGAATAAACTGACCCGTTTTAAAAAAGTTTATATTCCGGAAGTTTCTACAGTTGCAAAAACATACTTTACATCAGAATTTACCCGAGTCTTTGATTTTTTGAAATCCCGAATAGCATCCCCAAAAAAGAATTATGACAGGGTATTTTATTCTACATATAAATTGAGAAAAAACACAAAAAAAGATATGGGGCAAATACAGGAGATAGAAGATTTTTTTGCATTGAACGGGTATAAAATTGTTGCTCCGGAAACTTTAACACTGGATGAACAAATCGCTATGTTGAAATACTGCAAAGATTTTGCAGCTGTAGCAGGCACATTGCCGCATAATCTTTTGTTTGCATCTCAAAATGTAAATGCTGTTGTATTAAATAAAACTTATAAAATGAATCCTTATCAGCAGCTTATTAATCAGGCAGCCGGTATTTATCCGGTATATATTGATACGCATTTGTCATTTTTACCTGTTCATCTTGGATACGGACCATTTTTCTTTTACTTCTCGGATAATTTAAAAAAATATGCTGCCGACAATAATATGCAAATTTCCGGAGAAAACAAGCCGGAAAAAGATTATTTGATAAAATTTTTAGATGTCTATATAAAAAATTTAAAATTTTCTTATCCTGTGCCCGAAGTTACCGGAGAAGAAAAGAAAATTTTGAAAATATACGGAGAACATCTGCAACATTTATTTCCAGATATGAAAACAAAATACCGCCGGTTATTACGTACATTGCGGCTAATGAATATTATCAATATTATCAGAATAATCAGAACGATAATAGAATATAAAATCCATAAAAATTTCTGAAGATTTTATTTTTCTTTTATTTGTTTAGCGTTAGCTAAGTCAACATCATCAACTTTTGCTTCTTTTTTTCTGTCCTCTTCTTCAAGCTGCTTGTTTATAATAACAGTCTGTATAACCTGAAATACGTTGCTTGAAATTAAATAGAGAAGCACACCGGCAGGTATCGGAATGATAACAAAAGTGAATGTAAGCATTATTGGCATAAATGTGTTCATGGATTTTTGCATCTGCTGCTGGGCAGGATCCTGCGGAACATTCTTATTCATTGCCATCATTGCTCTTTGTGAAAATACCATTGTTACCGCAAACAGAGCAATCAAAAGCAATACATCATAATGGAATGCCTGTTTTACTTCTTTTGTCGGGATTGAACTTATTAAAATGCCGTCTTTTCTTACGAAAGTCATTTTTTCAGATTCTTTTGTCTGAATATCTGTTACGTCAATTTCAGCTTTTTCAATCTGGTCAAGCTGGCTGAATTTGAGATTCAAATTATCGAGACTGATTTTGAAATCAGCAGGTTCGCCGGGCATTAACTCACCCTGAACTTCTACAGCTTTATTTGGTTTTTCGATTTTTACGTTTTCTAAAGGTTCGTCAACTCCTTTTAAATAAACTTTAGCGGTTTTGCCGGTCATAAAAGTATCATATTTTGAAACCCCGAGAGTTCCGTCATGAGAGACTCCGGCAGAAGTTTTAAGAGTTGCATCAAGTCTTTTTATGAATAAAAATTGTGAGTCGCCTGCCATCTGAATAAATTGCGGGCTCATAAGTGTTGAATATAACAAAATAAAAATAGGCATTTGAATTAACAGAGGAAAGCAGCCTGCCATCGGGTTGAACTTATGTTCTTTATAGAATTCCATCATTTTTTGCTGCATCATCTGCGGATTGCTTTTATAGCGTTCCTGAATTGCTTTCATTTTTGGCTGGAGCATTTGCATTGTGCGCATAGAACGCTGCTGCGAAAGACCTAAAGGCCACATAAAAGCTCTTACAATAACTGTAAGTAATATAATTCCTATACCGTAACTTCCTGCAATAGAAAGCATTTTTAAGACTTTGATAGTTAGTGTTGTAAAATCCATATTCTCTTCCCTAAGTTGTGCTAGTTTCAAAAAGTGTACAAAAGTACACTTCTTAAGATACTTGAAATATGGTTTAATGTCAAATTAGTCGAGAAAAATGTTTCTGTTACTTAGGAGACGAAAAAATAAATAGATCGTGTTTACCTGCTTTGATCTCATGCCTGTTTTAAAATGCCAGCTATTGTCGGGCTGAAGCCCGATAATAACCCTAAAAGTAAGCCAAGCCTCTCACATTACTCCACTTCATTTTTATTAGTATTAGAATTTGCAGGATATGGTACATCTTTGATTTACCGCATCTAATGCATCTGAATACCATGTCTCTATGTCTCTTCGTTTTTATTGGTATTGGATAGAGTATTTAATCTTCTTGCAGGGTCTGTGATGTGGGTAATCCTTAATCCAAAGTTGTCTTCAATAACTACAACTTCTCCGTATGCAATTAGTTTTCCGTTTGCGTACAATTCTACTGGCTCACCCGCTGCTTTATTCAATGTTACAATTGAACCTTTTGTTAATTCCAGAACTTTTTTAATAGGAAGTTCCGTCTTACCAAGTTCTACCGTAAGCTGCAATTTGACATCCAGAAGAATATTTAAATTCTGGTTCGGAGGTCCCTGAACCTGATCTAAATCTTCAAAAGAAGCAAATTGAACCGGTTGGACAGTAACAGTTTTGTCTTCGCTATTCGGCTCTTCCTCTTTTTCGTCAGAAGTCAATGCCGGCTCTGAGGGTGCAGCGTCATTAATGTCATCTCCGGCATCAATATCCATATTATCGTTGTCGTTATTTGTCCCTTTTATATCGTCGTCATCCAGCATTATAAACCTCTCTTAAAAATAGTTGCGCAGCAATTCATGCATTTCATCATACACATCTGTTATTTTAACACAAATTTTATCTTTCATAGTCCCGGGGCGTGCAAAGAATTTTTTCTCGCCGTTAACTTTAACTATCAAATCATCCTGTACTTTGTTATCAAGTTTTATTATATCGCCTTCCGTAAGCTGCAGAAAATCATCCAGAGTGATGCTGCATTGCCCGAATTGAACTCTTAAATCAACATTAGAAGTATTGATTTTAGAAATCATTTTCATTCTCTCATCATTAGAAGCAACAAGACCTTTTGTCTGGAAAATATGCTGGGTGCTTAAATGACCCAAAACTGTTTCCAGAACCGGATAAGGGAAGCATAAGCTGAAAAGACCGAAGTGTTTGCCTGAAATTTGAACCTCAAAAGTCAGAAGTGCAACAATTTCCCCTGCTGTTGCCACCTGAATTGATTGATAATTGTCATCAAGGCTTATGAACTTACCCGAAACCGGAATAATTGCATTCCAGGAATCTTCCAATGATTTTATTATTATATTAATAACTTTTTTTGCAAGAGCCTTTTCAATATCCGTCAGCTCTCGGGTTTGTGCTTCAATATTCCCGACACCTCCGAGCATTCTGTTAACAATGCAGGATATAACTTCAAAACTTATTCCGAGCAGTATTTGACCTGACAACGGTTCAAATTCAAAGACGCCGACGCTTATAGGAGACGGCATAGAACGGACAAATTCTTCATAAGTGAGCTGGTCAACAGATACAATTTCGATTTCAACTCTCATACGCAAATAACCGCTAAGAACAAGAGAAATCGCTTTAGAAAATTCTCTGTGTATGTCTCTTAAGGCGCGCAAATTATCCTTTGAAAATTTATCCGGTCTTCTGAAATTATAGAGCTTATAACTCTTGTGTTCCGAATCGGAAAAATCTTCATCAAAAAAATCCGTTTCTGATATGTTTTTATTAACACTCTTTGCCATTTTACTTTTTATAATCCTTTATCCCTTGTTTACTCCTTTAGTCTTACTGGATAATGAATTGCCCGAAGCTTACTCTCAGGACCTCTCTTTCGCCGCCGAGAATAGAATTAATATCATTTGTAATCTGCTCTTTTGCAAGTTCTTTTCCTGCTGCAGTTGCAAGTTCTGTAGAAGTCTTGCTTGAAAGATTTGTAATAACCGCATCACGAATTGCAGGTTTATACTGATTCATTTCTTTTTGTATAGCCTCCATCGGATCTACAGGAGCAGGAGCTGCTCCATGCCCGCCGTGTCCGCCGCTTTTTTCCTCTTCAACTACAGGGAAATCAGTGTCTTTTTTTGTAACTTCTATTGCAACATTAACTTTTAAATATTTTTTCTGGCTTTCATCGCATAGGTTCAGGATAAAGTCTCCCAGGTCAACAATGATCCCTCTCTGAATTTCATCTTCACTTCCGCCGTCATCTGCAAGCTCTTCCTGAGAAGTGTTTATTGTGTTGAGCTTCTGGGTAATCAAATTTTCCATAACAACATAATTGACGCCAGCAAAAACTACAAACATAATAACAATAGAAGCAATTGTCATTATTAAAAATTTGGTTATATCCTGCTGCTTATTATCTCCTGCCTTATCGTTTTCAGCCATACTATTCTCCGCTCTTACCTGTTTTAGTATTATTATACTGCTCTGATACTCTTATTAACACCATTATTTGATGTATTTATTCTTCCCCGAATACGATTAGTAAATTTGTTTAACGCAATTCTATTATACCAGAATATAATGTTTTTGTCAGCGTACGATAAAGTCTGGTTGCTTATAGTTGTATATCTATATATAATATTGTTATGGGGAAGTTTGATTTATTTAATAAATTCAATAGTGCTGTAATCGTTATTAATTCAGAAAAGGAAACCGTTTTTAGAAACAATGTTTTTAAAAGAATTTTTCCTGATTTTAATTCACTGGAAAAATTTTCCCACAAACTGAATTATAACGTATGCGCCCTTGTAAGTAATGACATAACCGTTCATTCACCAATAACTCAGGCTATAGAATCAAGAGAAGATTTTTCGGCATTTATTACTTACCAGACTTCAAACAATGATTTATATTATTATGATATGAATGCCACTAAAAAAGGGGCGTACAATATTATTGTGTTTACGGATGTTACGGCAAAAGAAGAGCTGGAAAATATTGGCAAAAGAAATCAAAATCTTCAGAAAAAAATATCATTGCTGGAATCAGACAATAAAAATTTATCAAAGATAAAACTTCAGGCTCAGTCGCAGGCAATGAAACTTTTGCTGCTTAACAATATTTCTAATATTATAAGAGAATCCATTGATACATCTGTAATTCTAAATTCCGCCCTGGAAGAGATTGCTCAAATGTTCGGCGCATTCAGGGCTTATTATGCATCATCTTTAGGCGGAAATAAATTTAAAATTGCGGAATCACTTGAGAGAAAAGACATAAATGCAGAGATTTCTTTTGATAAAGATGTAAACGATTGTATTAAAAAGAATAAAGTTTCCTGTTCAACCTGTATGAAAGAATACAAAGAGGCAAAACCTTTCAGAGAAATCGTTCAGAGAATTATTCTTCCTATTTATCATCTAAACAAACTTCTTGGAATAATTGTACTTTCGACAAAACAAAAAACAAAACTTGATGACACGCTGGAAGTCTTAAACGGAGTTTCTTCCCAGCTTGGAAACGCAATTATTCAGGCGGAGTTGTACAAAAAAAATGAACAGATGGTTAAAGATTTAACAAAAACATTAAAAGAATTAAAAGACACCCAGTTAAAACTAATTAATTCCGAAAAGATGGCATCTTTAGGTCAGCTTGTTGCCGGAGTTGCGCATGAAATTAACACTCCGGTTGCTTCAATAAAATCTAATAATGAGATTACAAAAAAACTTATTTCTAAAATAAAAGATGATGAAATTCTAAATCTTTTAAAAGAAATAAATGAAATAGACGGAGAGGCAATTGGCAGAATAAACCGTCTTGTTGTTTCTTTAAGAAAATTTGTAAGGCTCGATGAGGCAGAATTGCAGGAAGCTGATATCAATAAAGAAATCGATTTAACACTGGATTTAATCCGGCATGAGACAAAAAACAGAATTGAGATTGTAAAAAATTATTCAAAACTTCCGCCGGTCAAGTGTTATCCGAATATGCTGAATCAAGTGTTTATGAATATACTTGTAAATGCGGTCCACGCAATAAAAGACAGAGGAACAATAACCATTGACACAAATTACAAAAATGATAATTTATCAGTCAAAATTAAAGATACCGGATGCGGAATAAAAGAGCCGGATAAAATTTTCTTTGCAGGGTATACAACAAAAGGTGTCGGCGTCGGAACAGGCTTAGGGCTTGCAATTTCACAAAAAATTATAGAAAAACATAAAGGAAAAATTTCTGTAAAAACAAAAATCAATGAGGGGAGCGAATTTACTATTACTATCCCCGGGAAGTAGGAAATTTAAAGTTTTGTAAACCGCCATTTTCTTGACTATTATTAAGTTATAAGAATATATTAATTATAATAATAATTAATTTTTGTAAAAATATCTGGCAGGCTAGTTATAAAAATGTCAAAATATGTTATATTAATACTACCGAGATTAAGTGTAAATTTTACCCTAATTCAAAAGGGATTGTAACAAAAAATTTACAAATTAAATAGATAAAGGCAATTTTTATAAACAAGAAAACTTTATATTACTGTGTAGAAGTTAAAAATATGTTTACATATTGGAGGTAACGTGTATGGCAATTACAGTAAACAGCAAAAAAAAGCAGGTTAAGAAAACTTTTCAGGAATTAATTAATGATTTGATGACATCAAGTTCTGAAAAAGTTAGATATAATGCTGCCCGTGTTCTTGGAGAAATGGGCGATTCAAAAGCTGTTGAACCGTTAATCGAAGTATTAAAGAATGATAAAAACGGTTCTGTTCGTTTATATGCCGCTCGTGCATTGGGCGAATTGGGTGATTCTAAAGCCACTGAACATTTGATTGAATCTTTAAGAGAAGATCGTAACGTTGACGTAAGAGTTCGTGCAGCACGTGCACTCGGACGTCTCGGCGGTAAAATCGTAGTTGAACCTCTTGTAGAAGCTCTTAATGATGAAAACTCTCAGGTTTGTATAACTGCAACCGATGCTTTAATTGAAATCGGTGATGTTGCAACTGACGCATTAATGAAATCATTAGACCACGAAAAGGTTAACGTAAGATGTGATGCAACCCGTGCTCTGGGTGAAATCGGGAATAAAAAATGCGTTGATAAAATTATTAACATGTTGTATGACGAATGGGTTAACGTAAGAATTTATGCAGTAACTTCTTTAGGTAAATTAAATGACAAAAAAGCAGTTCCTGCCTTGATTGATGTTATGAAAAACCGTTCTGAAAATGATTTAGTTAGAGCCGGTGCAGCAGCAGCTCTGGGCGTTTTAAGAGACCAGAGAGCACTCCTTCCATTAAGAGAATTGATTATGGAAGCAGAAGAACTCGGTGAATTAGAAGATACAGCTTTAAAATCTTTCAAAAAGATTATGGCAGCTAACTGGCAGGCAATCCCCGGTGCAACACAGCAAAAGAAACCTGCTCAAACATTCTAATTGAAATTATAATTTATCAACAAGAGGCGCCGGCAGCTGCCGGCGCCTCTTGTTTTATATAGATTTTTCACCAATGAAGAGATAAATGTATTTAAAGTGAGGGGGGAGGAGCAAAGCGCTTGCTTTTCCATTGAAATAGAAAAGTTATTGTCAGGTAAAACTTGACCTACTATTCTTACACAATGCTTGTGGAGCAAGCTCCACACTACTGCTTCCCACCAACATAAAACAGTTATTGTTGGGTTTCGTCTTCTTTGCTTTCAAAGAAGAAAAAATGAAGACATATAAATCAAAAAAAAGTAACAAAATATACAAAGAATTGCATTATAGTAGTGTGGAGCTTGCTCCACAAGTAAACAAGCCGTGCTTTAGTCCGACAAAACTTGTTAAACCTATATTTCTTTATTGTTTAGAATACTCTAACGGGTATTTGAACGATAAATTATAAGTTCAATTTTTTTCGTAAAATTTTTCCCAAAATCTCCCAAAATGTAAAGATACTGCCCAAAATTAAAATAATAAGATATATACAATGGATTATATTATTTTTTTCTATTTGGATATCATTATGTGTTTTGAGAAAATACTTAATTGTTTTTAAATCTCTTTTTGCGTTATCTTCTGAAAGATAACCTGTCTCAAAAGGAAAACTTTTATAATAATATTTATCTTGCGGATAGGCTATTTCATAGTAGTTCATTAAACGGCGTTGTATTTGATAATGTACGGTGAGTTTTTTATTAGCTAACGTATTCATATCCAAGCCGGAAGATACAGGACGTTTAAAGATATAATAAACCATACAGGTACATTGCCCTTGTGTACAACTTAGACTTTCTTTTATAGGAGTTTGCATAAAGATTACCCAGCATCCTATTATAAGACATGCTAAAAGCCATATTTTATAGGTAAATTCTCTAATCATTAAAACCTCATTTTATCTAAAAAGTTCACAGGGGGCGTTCACGACCCGGGCAACAGAATTTTTGTACATCAATATTTCAGTTATCCCACCGGGTTTTATCTAAAAAAGTTTTAACAGCATCTTCCAGATTATCCGGAGTTGTGAGAGAAGTTATGTTTTCCGGCGTTTCTTCCTGTCCGGAAATCCCTAAAGACTCGCGGAGTTTATTATACAGGCTCAAAATTGCAAACAAAAGTATTGAAGATATTGCAACACCTGCCATTGCAAGCAGAAATTTCTTTGCAATCTTTCTTTTGCTTACAGGCTGCTTGTATTGAATACTCTCAGGTGCCGGCGGAAGCTCCTGAACAGTGCTTGGAGTCTCTTCAGCCGCATTAATCGGCTCAAGCGGAGTCTCCTGAGAAACACCGGTCAAAGGTCCCTGAATATTCTCCGGCTCAGCTATAGCCGGAGAAATCAGAGTAATTATAAGTAATAATACTAAAATTTTATGTTTCAGCATTCTTTTTTGTAGTCCTTCTTGTTCTCTTCTGAGAATTCCTATTCGGTCTTCTGGTTCGTTTTGCCGGTTTTGCATCTGTCGTTTCTGCGGCAGCTTCTCCATCTCCTGCAGGTGCTGCAGTTTCAGTATTTTCAACAGGAGCCGTGCTTTTTTCGCTGCTGCCTTCCTCATTTACCCCATTATTTTCACCTTTTAGAGTAACGTCAGCGTCCGGAGCAATTACCGGAGCAATTTCAGAAGTTTCATTGATAACTGTTTGTGCAGCATTTTCAGCAAGAACATCGGCTTCTTTTATTTTCTTTCTGTTATTTCTGCCTCTGCCTCTGGATTTTCTGGTTTCTTTTTCTTCCTTAATTTCTGTTATTTCAGCCTGTGCTGCAACAGAAGGGTTTTCGGTAATTGTATCTAATTTTTCTTCCTGAACCGTTTCTATTGTCTCTTCCGGTTTTGTTTCAGGCTTGTTATTAAATTTATTATTGAATTTCTTTTTATTATTCATCGGAAGCTTAAGCTTGGCGGCTTTTGCTCTGTATTCACCTTCTGCTGTAGGAGAAGCAAACTTAATATCTTCCATAATGTAGCCGTTACCCTGGCAGTGCGGGCAGCGTTTTGCAAAAATTTCACTAAGTGCCTGACCTTGACGGTGACGCGTCATTTCAACAAGCCCTAAATCAGACAACTGACCGACTTGCGGCTTAGCTTTATCAGCTTCTATTGCAAGTTCAAGCTCTTCCATCATAGCAAGCTTATCGACGCGGGAGGTCATATCAATAAAGTCAATAATAATCATACCACCGATATTTCTTAATCGTAACTGCCTTGCAATCTCGTGAACCGCTTCAATATTTGTTTTAAGGATTGTTTCATCCTGAGTTGCAGAGTTTGTAAACTTACCGCTGTTAACGTCAATAACCGTTAAAGCTTCAGTTGTCTGGATAAACAAATATCCGCCTGACGGAAGGTTAACTTTCATCTGCAGTGCTGCTTTAATTTCTTTATGAATATCCATTGCTACAAGCAGAGGCTCAGAGCCTTTGTACAGAGTAACATTGATATTCTTATTCATATGCCAGTTCTGGAGAATATTCTGGACTCTGTTCAGAGCAAAAGCCGTATCAACAACTATCTCCTGTGTTTCTTCGTTGCAAGCTTCTCTTATAACCCTGTATAATAAATCCTGATCTCTGTATAACAGGCTTGGCGGAGTCATACTCTCTGCAGAAGTTATAATATTATTCCACTTTTCAAGCAGAATTTCTAAATCCTCCTGAATATCAGCTTCAGTCTGCCCTTCGGCTTCAGTTCTTACAATAACCCCCACTCCTACAGGTTTTAGGAGGTTTAAAATTGATTTGAGTCTGGCTCTTTCTTTTGTTGAAGTAATTTTCTTACTAACGTTAATTCCCGGCTCGTTCGGCATAAGAACAAGAAAACGTCCCGGAAGCGAGATTTCGGTTGTAACTCGAGGTCCTTTATGCCCTACAGGCTCTTTAACAACCTGAACAACAAGTTTTTGCTTCGGTTTTAACTTATCCTGCAAAGCGCCCTTTCCCATAACATCCTGAGCGTGCAAAAAGCCCATTTTGTCGGAACCTACGTTTACAAAGGCGGCTTCGATTGAAGGCAGGATGTTTTCAACCTGAGCCAGATAAACATCTCCAAGGATAATCTCTCCTCTATGTACATAAAACTCGGCAACTTTGCCGTTTTCTATAACCGCAGCAATATTGTCGCGCTCGGCTATAACTATTTTGTTAGCGACTGCATCTTTCATTGTTTCTAAATCCTTCTTTTTCATTCAACGGGGTAGTTTAAGACTGCAATAAAAGTCTTTACCATTTACCCCACTATATATCGTTGAGGTTTTCATTCAAGAATCTGACTCTGGTTATATCAAATATCTGATTAGGATTAACCAGCTTCATCAAGTCATCTGCCCGAAGAGCCGGAATGTCAGACCCCTGACCGGTTTTTAGACATATAAACAGACTGTCTTCATCAAATCTATGCGTTCCGATAGATTTCTTAAAATCTGTTGTTTTTTCAAAACCTTTCTTGTTTTTCTTTGTGATTAAAACTTCTTCACAAGACAAAACCTTATCTACATCATAGCGGAATTTTTCAAAATTGTAAAGGGATTGCGCATTTGATTTCAAATATGGAGTTATGCGATATTCTGCCCACTGTGCTTCAATATCCACGGCATCAGCAAACTGTTCTATTCTTTTTACGCCGATTATTGCAGCGCTTGCAGGCAGATTCGGATTGATAATATTTTTAACCTCTTCTTCACTCAGGTTATCAAAAATCTCAATATCAACAAGTTCGCCTTCGCTCTCGGCAAACAGAGGAAGTGCAATTCCCATTGAAACTTTCATTGTAGGGTTAAATCCGAGAGTATAAACCATATTCAACCCGCTTCTTGCAAGAACTTTATGGAAAGTGTTCTGCCAGTCAAGGTGGGAAAAGTATCTTAAAAGCCCTTTTTTAGTCACTTTTAGCCTGTATCTGTAAATCGGGATATTAGGGTCTCTATGCGCTCTTGAAGGGTCTTGCGGCTCTAAAGACACAATTTTTTGTGCTTCATCAGAAGCCGTATAAGGTTTTGCCGTTACTTTATGCGTTTTTAAAGACGGGCAAACCCCGCAATTTACGCATTTGTTTTCGCACGTCGGGGTAAAAATGAGGGGCTGGTTTGCACCTGCTTCCGGCTTAGCGTTTTTGAAAGCGTCTTTGTATTCATTTTGCAGCCATTCTTTGGATAAACCGATATTTATAAAATCCCACGGCAGGGGTAAATTTATATCAAACTCACGGTTCGCAAGTTCTGAAAGCGTAAACCCGCATTCTTTTGCAGTCTCCGCCCAGACATTTTTGTCAAAATATTCGCCCCACGCATCTAAGTAGCATCCTTTTTTATAAAGAGCTTCTATATATTTGCAAAGACTTGCATCTCCTCTTGTTAATACAGCTTCTATTTGTGAAACATATTTTTCGTGGTAATTAATTTTCACACCTTTTATATGTTTTGTTTTTTCTTTCAAATAATTTATATGTTCCGTAACTTCGTCTAAATCCATCTGCGGACACCACTGAAACGGCGTAAATGGTTTCGGAACAAAAATTGAAAGCGTGCAGGTTATTTCAAACCCGTGGTTTAGACCTTTTTCACGTTTTATAAGCTTTGAGCGGTACTTAATTTTATTCAACAACTCTGCCATCTCGTCCATATCTTCAAGTGTTTCTGTCGGAAGTCCCGCTATAAAATAGAATTTAATCTTTGACCAGCCGTTCTCGTATAGTGTAAGGGCGGCATTAATAATCTGCTCTTCCGAAATATTTTTCTTAATTAAGTTCCTTAGCCTCTGGCTTCCTGCTTCCGGCGCAAGCGTCATACCGGATTTTCTAACTGTATGCATAAGATTTGCAAGCTCAAGATTAAACCCGTCAATCCTCTGACTTGGAAGAGATACTGACACTTTTTTCTTATTAAAATCAACTGCCAGCTCTTTTATAACCTCTTTGATATTGGAATAATCGTTTGAAGACAGAGACAATAGCGAATATTCATCATAACCCGTATTTTTAACGAGTTCTTTTGTAATCTTAATTATATCCTCAGCAGAGCGCTCTCTAACAGGCAAAGTTACATGCCCAGGCTGACAGAAACGGCACATTCTTCCGCAACCGCGCCTGATTTCCACAATAGCTCTGTCGTGGACGGAACTTGAAAACGGTATCGGGTAGGCAGTCGGGGTGTATTCCAATTTTAATGGTGAAATACGTTTTTCGACGGTTTTATACAGTACCCCCCTACCCCCTTCGGGTACTTCCCCCGCAAGGGGGGCAGATGCAGCTGCGCCGGCTTGATTGGATAAAGATTTAACTGCCGTGTCGGAAGCTTCCCCCGCCCCTTGTGGGAGGGGGTTAGGGGGAGGGGTTAGCGCACTGTTCCAGCATCCTTTTATTTTACATAAATCTTCAATTCTTTCTTTTCTCGGAAGCCCTTTTGTTCTCTCAAGAGATTCGCAAACCTCGACCATCATTTCTTCGCCGTCACCGATGCAGAAAACGTCTATAAATTCCGACAAAGGCAGCGGGTTAAATGCACAAGGACCGCCAGCCAGAACAATCGGCTCTTCCTCGCGCCTCTCATCATTCCTTACCGTTATACCGCCCATCTCCAGCATTTTTAAGACAGTGGGATAGGATAATTCATATTGGAGTGAAAAACCGATTCCGTCAAAATCTTTTAGCGCTCTTTTAGATTCAACGGCATAAAGATACTCCGGCTTAAAATCCGGCTCCGGCGCATAAGCCCTGTCAGCGAGCATGTCAGGCTGAGAATTTACTCTGTCGTAAATAATCCTAACACCTAAATTACTTATACCGATTTCATATTTATCCGGAAAAACAAATGCAAAGCGGACTTTTGCGCTTTCCCAGTCTTTGTTGTACGAGAAAAACTCTCCGCCCACGTATTGATACGGTTTTGTCGCTTTGAATAACGCTTCCTGCTGATCTCTAAAAAAACAATTCATAATTATATTTTAACAGAAAGATAATAAGAGTTAATGTTTGGTTAGTAAACCCAACCTGCATTTTTATCTTTTTATACGTAAATCAATTGATTTTTATATAATCTATTCAATTATCAAATTTTACTTGTTTAAATGTAGGTCAGCTTTACCAAGCCGACATTATTCAGTTAGCAGTTATTGTCAGGTACTGCAGGACCTTAATCACTCAGTTACCAATGAAATACATTTACCCCTTGAATTTAAAATTTCAGGTGATATTATCATTAAGGATTTAATAAACTTCTTTTGGGAAGATGAACATTAACAGCTTTATAAATAGCAAAAAATAAAACATAATTTCCCGAACCGTTTCGGGAATATTTTGTTGTCTTCTAAAGAGGAGATTTTTGGTACATAGGAGAAAGGAAAAATGGAAACAGAAACAGTAATTTCCACACAGGACAGCTTAACACCAAATGAAACTGTTCACGAGATAAGTGACAAAGTTATGACAGGAAAAGCTGATTATAGCAAAACAAAAATGTTTACACTGGCAATTGCGGCAGGCGCATTTATCGCGTTCGGCGCGCAGGTTTCATTAACAGTAATGACCGGTGATTCTAATATGGGCTGGGGCTTTACCAAACTTATCGGAGCAATGACATTTGCAACCGGCTTGATGCTTGTAACCTTAACCGGTGCGGAACTTTTTACCGGTAATGTTATGATGACTTTTGCCGTATTGGAAAAGAAAATCAGCCTTATGAAACTTTTAAGAAGCTGGACTGTTGTTTATATTGCAAACTTTATCGGCTCAATTCTTCTTGCGGCTCTTGTTTATTTTGCGGGAATGGGGCATAACGGCGGCGATGCTGTAGGCGTAACTGCTATGCAGACAGCTTTAGGCAAACTCAATTTAACATTTACGGAAGCTTTCTTCAGAGGTATTCTTTGTAACTGGCTGGTTTGCTTAGCAATCTTTATGGCATCGACTTCTAAAAGGGTTATCGGTAAAATATTCGCAATATTCTTCCCGATTATGACCTTCGTTGCATCAGGTTACGAACACTCTGTTGCAAATATGTTCTTTATACCGAACGGTATTTTGATGAAACACTTCCCTACAATCGTTGCAGCTTCAGGCTTTACTCCTGACCAGCTTGCAGTTATGACATGGAAAAACTTCTTTGTTCATAACCTAATCCCTGTTACTTTAGGTAACATTGTAGGTGCATTTGTATTTGTTGTTCTTTTGTTCTGGACAGCATACTTAAGAGAAGAACGCAGACAAAATCATTAGTTTACATAATAAAAGACCGGACTTTTGTCTGGTCTTTTTTCCCCTTAAAATATAGAATATAGGTATGAAAAACAAAGTTTTATTAGTAATACTGGCTTTAATATTTATAGCGGCAGCTCCTGCTTATGCGGCAAGAAAACAACAGGTTGAGCCGATGAGTGAGCTGGAAGAAGTTATTCTGGAATCTCCGGAAGATATTGAATCAGAGGACGGAGAGGTTGAAGTTCCTCAGGCAATTTCAATCACGGAACAGAAAGCTCCGACAGAAGAAAAGAGTTTGAAAGAAAAACTGCAGGATGTTTATCATCTTGAAGTCGAAAAGTATGACAGACCAACCTATTTGTTTGAAAATATTTTTACCCACAAGTTTGATGAAGATTCTATTATGGATCATACCCAGTTCTGGGCAGGATATAACGGTGATATCGGGTTGAATTTTACATCAGGAAGCGTAGGAAGCGAGCATACAACTAATCATTATGATATTAATACAATAAATGTCGGCTATGACGGATTCTTGAAAAACAACAACGCCGATTTCAGAATAATGTTTAACATTTCCCCGTATTCATCAAGAAATGTTATTCAAAACCTTTTTGCGGATATGTATGTTGCGACAAACAAAATTCCGCATCATAGAATTTTAATAGGTCATTCCCGTCCTCCGGTCGGTATGGAAGGCGGTTACGGACCTTTTGTTCTGCCGTTTATTGCACGCTCGCAAATTTCAAGAAATTTTGGTACCGTACGTAAACTCGGTGCAAGAGTTTCCGGAAATTACAGTCTTATGGACTACGATTTTGGTGTATACAGCTCTGATACATATTTTGAAGAATTTTTCCCCGGCGCTGAATTCATCGGCTGGGTAAACTTTAAACCGTTAGCCAAAACCGACGGCAGATACGGAAGCTTAAAAATAGGCGGAGGTTTGCAGGGCGGACACAGAACCAATAATTACTGCGTAACGGGTGCTTACATCGGATACGAATACAAAAGATTTATGGCAAATGTAGAATGGGCAAATGCTAACGGATACAACGGTCCTGCCGGACATTCAATTGACAAACACGCAAGCGGTTTTTACGCAACTTTAGGGTATATGCTTACTAAAAAACTGCAAATACTTGCAAGATACGACCAGTTTGACCCGGATCACGATATAGGTAACAACAAAACCCGCGAATATTCTGTCGGTTTAAACTACTTTATTAAAGGTCAGGGCTTAAGACTTATTTTAAACTACGTATTTTGCCAGAATGATGGGACCAGAGACTCACACAGGCTTATGCTCGGGACACAAATTCTGTTATAAAAGAGAGAATTTCTATAATCGGCGTATTAAACATATAATATATAATTGCTACAATGTAACAATTTTGTTACATTGTAGCAATTATTTTTAATTTCTGTACTTTATATACTCAGTGTAGTAAGGTGTGGAACTATGAATAATATTGCTAAAATTTATGATGCCAATAATAAATTTTATGCCGGAATGACTCTTCAAGAGGCAGAAAAGCTGGGTATTGATAAAAGTTTCTGGCGCAGAGACTTTCATAACCTTGATAAAAACGGTGATGGAGTATTATCTGCCGGAGAAATTCTTAAAGAAAGACGTCGTTCTTCCAAAGTAAATAAAATAACTGCTGCCGTGTTTACCGGATTAGGAATTCTGGATGCTATTACAGAAAAATCAAAAAAGTGGTTGATAGTAGATCTTGCAATAGATGCGTTTATCGCTGCAAGCGCTCTTTCCAAAGCTTTAAAAACAGATAATCAAACACAAAAATATGAAAAATTTTTGCTAATGTCGCAGACTGATAAATTTGAAAAATCTACTTCTGAGGAATTAATACTGAAATAACAGCATGATTCAAATTCAAATATTTATTTGCGGCTTGTTTTAAGTCCTCTTTTGTCATGCCGTCACAAATTGGCAGATAATCTTCCGCAAGAGTCAGATCATCACAAACCGTCATATAATACCCTATAGCTTCACCTATATCCGAAACCGTTTCAGCTTCGCAAGCAAAACGGGATTTTAATTTTTTCTTAGCTTTATTTATTTCTCTGTTAGTTACGTTTTCACCCAGTTTTACAATTTCTTCTTTTACAAGTTCAATAGCTCTGTCTTTGTATTCGGGATTAAAATTTGCCTGAACAAAGAAGTTACATCCGTCGCGGAAAGAGTAATTTTCAGCATCAATAACATTAAATATGTGTTCCGGTTGATTCTCTATTAAATTATTATAAAGTCTTGAACTTGCGCCTTCTCCCAGAATAATAGACAGCATCTCAAGCGCAATGAGATTTTTCAAATCTCTTGCAGGAGCGCCTAAAAATCCAAACATCATAAATGAAGAATTTATGTTTGCTTCATTTTCTACATAAACAGTATTCTTTACAGGCTCATCAGGCTTAATATTTCTTTCCGGCGGATGCGGTCTTTCGCCCCAGTCAAAACTTTCTGTAATACGGTTTAAAATATCTTCCGAATTAAAATCCCCAACTACGATTGTTGTAACATTTTCAGGAGAGTAGAAAGTCCTGTAATAATTCATTACTTCCTCCTGCGAAACCTGAGAAATAATTTCCGGAGTTCCGATTACATCTCTTTTATATGGATGAGAAGTATACATTGCGTTATTCGTAGCATTATAAACCTTTGTCCACGGCTGATCCTTCCGCATACGAATTTCTTCTATAACAACATGACGTTCTCTTTTATCGGTTACTGTCTTATCGTTAACATCAAAAGGGGCTCCCATTTCATAATCAGGAATAACAGGGTCTGTCATCATATCAGCGTGTAGTTCAATTGCTTTGTAAAGATTTTCATTATTCTCACCTTTGGGAAGTGTTACATAATAGAAAGTGTAATCTTTCCAAGTTGCAGCATTAACAATCGCACCCCTTGATTCAAGGATTTTGTCAAATTCTCCGGCTTTGTGTTTATGAGTACCTTTAAACATCAAGTGTTCAAGGAAATGCGAAATTCCGTTATTTTGATCGTTTTCGTTAATTGAGCCTGTTTTAACCCAGGAGGAAATATTAACCATGCCGCCTTCTTTATGAGCCATTACAATTTTATGACCGTTCTCTCTTTCATAAATTTCAACGTCACGGGTTAAAAACGGATACTTAACTAAAGTTTTCTTCATAAACACCTCTTTTATTACTATTATACTCCAAACTAAATTACCGGCATAGAAAATTTTATCTGATGTTATTGCAGGCAGCGGATAGTGTAATGCACTAACTGTATTGGAACTTATTTTTATAACAGGTAAGAAAAGCAAATTGGTCGCGCTAAAGCCCGGCTTGTTTGCTTGCGGAGCAAGCTCCACACTACTATAATGCAACTCTTTGTATATTTTGTTACTTATTCTAATTTATATCTCTTCTTTTTTGCTTCGTTTTTTCTTCTTTGCTTTTTAAAGAAGAAAAAATGAAGATATATAAATTAAAAAATGTAACAAAAAGGCAATTTATTCTAATTTTTTTACTTTTTAATAATACAGGGGATTATTAATAAGATGGGATACCAGTTTTTAATCAAAAAATTTATACAAAAGCCGGAACTTTCACTTAATGTTAACTTCACAAGATTAACGTCAGGTTCTAAAAAGATGGATATTGCTCTTACATCTTCTGAAAAAAACCTCAGAAACGCGGATTTGGGAACGACTGCATATCAAATCGGAGAAGATGTTAAGCTGCAGTTTGGTAAAGCAAAAGAGCAGGTTGATAATATATTTGGTGATTTACGTGCTGTTCAGGAAATTATGAATCGTCCGAAGGGGGCTGTATCAATATACACCAAGCTTGAGCGCGGTATTAAAGAAAATAAAATTAATTCTTATGAAACAGCAATGAAATATATAGGCGACGGAGTCGGTTCAAGGGTTATAACTCAAAGGCTTCGGAGATTAGATAATACGCAGATTAATACCATGGTCGAAAACTTGAAAATAAATGGCAATTCTCTGACAAAAGAAGAAAAGATTTTATTAAAAAAATATATTTACAATCATCCAATGTCGGAAAAAGACGTAGACAGAGCGTTTCCGCTTTTCGAAAAATTTGCGCAGCCGCTTATTGAAAGACGTTCTAAGCAGGTTGTAGATGAACTTTCTTTATCTATTGCCGCAAATAGAATAAAGAAAGGAGAATTAAGCATTAAAGATATAAAAGAACAGCGGCTTTTGTCTGATGAATTAATTAAGCGTCTTGAGACAGAAGAGTTTGAACCGCTTGAGGTTTTGTTAATTAATAATTACCGCGGCGGACACGGACTTCCTGAATTCAGCAGCCGTCAGATTCAAGCTCTTAGAAAAATTTGCGGAAACGGCGTGATAATAAATTCCCGTCCGGAATTAGCAGGCTACAGCAAGTTCCCTAACTATAATTATACAAAAGATGAGGCTAAAAGATTTGCTATCAAAGCTTCCGGATACAGAACCGGTCAAATGAATGTTATTCATTCAAACGGTGCCAGAGGTGAAATTCAGTTTAGGGGTGCACTTACAAACGATTTCGGCGAATACGAACATATTGCTTATGACTTAAGACAGGGTAAAAATACTTTAGGTCCGCTTTTTGAGGATTATAAACGAGAAATTTCTAAATTATCGGAATATAAGTATGAAAAGTATAACAAATATCTGGAAGAGTGTTATAATTACTATAACAGGCTTGAACTCGGACTTCCTGCCAGTAAACCAAAACTTCCGAGGGGGGTTAACAAAATTTTATCGGAAGAAAATATGAGAAACCTTCACGAGGCAAATGAAAGACGGCTTGCAAGACTAAAGGAAGGATTTTCTTCTCATTTTGAAGAAGTTGCATAAAGGCGGTAATACATGATAAAATACGATATTAAAAAAATAAGCAGCAAAAATATAAGGATGATACCGAGAAAAATGGAAAATTTTTCCGAAGAGCTTAACAGTGTTATATCAAAGATGAAAGATCGCATATCAAGGGAAGTTCCTGATAGAGGGTACTTTAGAAATTTTGCCGAGGATTTTGAAAATAACAATAAAAATATTTTTGCCCGTGCAATTTCTTTGAGCGTTGAAAAAGATGAAAATATTGAAGGCAGTGCACTTTTACTTGTATCGGCTCTTCACCCTTCGATGAATATTGACGCGTCTTCAATGCTTGTATGCGGCAAGCGCGATGAAATTTTAAAGTTTATGAACAAAGATAATTTTATCGGGAAAGTTGCAGAAGAGATATACAAACTATCAGATTCTTTGAAGAAAGTTTAATAAAAAGCGGAAATTTGAAAAATTTCCGCTTTTTAGTTGTTACATTTTAATCAAAATCTTTATGCTTTCTTTTGATTTATTTGCCTCAAACGCTTCTATAGCATCATCAATTGAATAAATTCCGCTGATAAACGGAGTGAAATCTATTCTTTTGTTCTTTAAAAGTCTTAGTGCCGGCGGAAATTGTCCGCAGCGGGAGCCTAAAACTGTTATTTCATCAATAACAATCGGAGCAAGGTTTAACTCTTTACCGCTTGCAACCGTGCTTTTTAAAACCAGTGTTCCTCTCGGTTTAGTTAGAGACATTGAGGTTTCAAAGCCGGAGGCTGTACCTGTTGCTTCTACTACAACATCATAGATTTTTTGAGGGGTAAAAGTTTCTAAAAGCTGCGTTTTTACTCCCTGAGCTTTTGCTATGTCAAGCTTGTTTTGGTGTTTTCCGATAAGCAGAACATCTAAATTCTGAGAATTAAGAGTTAAAGCAGTTGTAAGCCCGAGTTTACCGTCGCCTAAAACAACAACTTTCTGCATAGGTTCTATATGGAGCTGCTCTGTTATTTCACATGCTGCAGCAAGCGGTTCTACAAAAACTGCCTGCTCATCGGTTACATTATCCGGAACTTCAAACAAAACATTAACCGGCATGGTCATGTATTCTGCAAAACATCCGTCTTTTCTCCAGATTCCGAGTGTATGGCGGTTCGGGCAGTGGCGGTAATTCTTTTTTGCACACCATTCGCACTCCGGGTCATTGCAGCCGTAGCTTATTTCTGCAACAACTCTTTTGCCGACGAGTGATTTATCTTCTCCGTTAACTTCTTCCACTACTCCGACAAATTCGTGTCCTAAAATACCTTTATAGCCCATGTAGCCTTTTGTGATTTCATAATCGGTGTTACAAATTCCTGCAAGAGTGACTCTTATTAAAGCTTCCCCTTTTTGAGGAGTCGGTTTCTGGTAATTTTTATCAAGTTTTAGTCCGTTATCAAATACGATTGCTTTCATTTTTACTCTCCTTATCTATAATAAAAATACCATAAACACTGAATTCTGGGTTAAGATGTAAAAAAGTCTTAACAATCTTATGGTGAAAAATAAAAATGTAGTAATATAATTTTGTACTTGATTTTGAAACAAAGCCCAAACGCTGCGTAGGATAAATCTTTCAAGAGTATGAGGGCGTAAAATGCCCTTAGCCGGCAGGGTGTGCTCACCCGGTGCCGCTAAGTTATTCCAACACAAAGGTTCACCCTGCCTTTTTTGTAAGGAAAAGGGCAAAAGTTAATAGTTTTAGGAGGTTAATTGTGCGTCATTGCTGTCAATTTAACCCTGATGATGTTTATTATCTCAGGGATAATGATTTGTTTTCGTCCAGAAAATTATCCATAGGGTTTTGCCCGATATGTTCAAAACCGGTTGCGGAGCTTTCGGAATGGAGATTTGACGGAGTGATGAACAAAGTCTCTGTTTCAGGAGTGAGAGCTAATGACTTGATGCTGGGGCTCAGGGAGGAAATTGTTTATTCTTTGCGTGAATACAATTACTCTAAATTCAAATCCAAACCTTTTGGCTGGGTTTACGGCGTAAATAAAAGCGTAAAATCGGGCAGACGCGAATTAACAAAACAGTATGCCTGCGATTTTTACGGTAACAAAGAATTGGTAAAAAGTTTTTAAAAGATTTCTGACCGGAGAACATCGTTTCACCTTTCTCTCTCGTCACAAACTCCTTGTGAAGATTACCCCTTTTTTCTCCGGTCTTTTCTTTTTATTTTGAGGTTTTTATGGCTAAGAGTGCTAAAGATAAAAAACATAAAATTAACGAAAAACATATCGAATTGTATGACAAAGCGCTTTCTGTTCTGGAGTTTCTTCTGACGGAGTTTGCGCATGATATAAAGTATGCGGAATTTGAGTTTTTGGATATTCCAAAAAACACAATAGGAACTATTGATTTTATAGTCTCTGCAATCGGGAAAGTGCAAAAAGGGCAGCGGCTTGCACTTGGTTTGGACAATGAACTTCCGCAAAATGAGGAGCCGGAGATTAATATTGTAGAGGGTTTGAGCAAAGAAAAGATATGATAAGAGTTTTGATACCGAAAGACAGAGAATTTTCTCTTTATGAAAGAGAAATAAAAGAGCTGTACGAAAAATCTCAAGACAAAATTAAGGATACAAACTCTTTTGAATTCATCAGAGATAACACTTTTTTCTATACATTTCTTGATGATGACAAACTTATCGGCGGGATTTATTATTTTGTGGATGAAGAAGGGCTTCTTTTTCTTAACGGCTTTGCAAAAAGAAAAATGTTTAAAATAAATCTTGAGTGTTTAAAGCTTTCTTTAAGCTGGTTCAATTGTAATATTTATGCGGAAGCGCAGAATAGAGCTTCCGCGCTCTGCCTTTTAAGATGCGGGTTTAAGCGAAAGTCTGGAAAAACTTTTATGTTTTCAGGCAGGAATTTTTTGAATGGGGCTTGATGTAAACTGTATCTTATTTTCATTTATTGTCACCCACCCTCTTTTAGGCACAACTGTCCATGATAATCATATAAACGAAAGCCTTATACTACCACATATCTATGCTTGCGTTATATTTAATGATGTCTGGATATAAAAACAGACCCCTCACCCGAATTTCTAAGTTTCGCCTTAGCTCAACTTGAAATTCTTCCCTCTCCCGCAAGGGGCGAGGAGACTATTACGCTTTGCGTTCAGCCAACCCTCCCCTTGTGGGAGGGTCGAAATCTTTGATTTCGGGGAGGGGTTTTATACAGACATTTCGTTAGTAATTTTAATACCTAAAATTATCATGAACAGTTGTGCTCTTTTAGGGAGGGTGAGCTGCAAGTTTGGCGTATTCCTTCCTTGGAGGGAATGGTTGTTTACATAATAAACATTATGCAATTTTAATCAAAAAAAATCCTTACCAGCTGAACCATCTGCCCAAAATACATAATCTCCGCTCTTTTAATCTGAAACGGAAAAAGATTCCTTTTACAATACGAATATTATAGCTCAGCCTCTTCGGCTCGCTGTATTTTTTCAGATAATTAAAAATCAATTCTTGAGGATATTTGAGTTTGTATTTGTTGTATAAAATATTTAATACAATCCTGTAAATGAAAGTATAAGCTCTTTTTGCAAGACTTATTTTTATAAAAGGCGGCATTATTTGGGAGAACATTAATTCGCCCGCTATATCACCTGCATACTTCAAATATGTTTCAGGCAGAAATTTATTATCAATGAGGATTTGTGATAATTTTATCTCATATTTTTTAACAATTTCATCTTTGGATTCCTGTTTAGTTATTCCGTGTATAAAATCTTTGAATACATCGGATTTAAAAACCTGAGATTTGAAAACAAGAAAATAACTTTGCACATGTAGTAATAAGCCGGATAGATTATAACTTATGCCCCAGTAGTCGCAAGGCTTCTTATCCATTTCCTGCCAGAGGTTTTCCGGTTCGAATAAAGGACCGAAACAACTGTCGTTTGCAAAAATTAATTCATCGATATTATTTAACATTCCTTCAGTTTCAAGATATTGGAAACCTCTTTTGTATGAACCAAAATCATATTCACCATGCGGTTTTGCTATAATGACTTCTGTAAAATCTTTTATCTTATTTTGTTCAAAATCCGGCAAATCACTGTCTGATACAAAAATTATGGTATCAGCAATTTTCTTTAACTCTTTTATGTAATATACTACATAATCCTGTATAAGATTATTTTTATCATAATGCGCAAAAACCGCAGCTCTATTTAGAGTTTTTTGCATAACTTTTTCCTCCGGTATCCTTCTTTATCCTAAAAGTTAATCCAAACATTCTGAATTTGTGATAGTCCCATAATTCTTCGTAAGAAAATAATCTGTCATACCATTTTACGGTAAGTTTTTTATAAATTTTGGAATCATTTTTTGCAATCGGATTAAACTCCTTTATTCCGGATGACAGGCTTCCCCAGTGATAAATTGTACATCCGCTGATTCTGTAATTCTGTTTCTTTTGTTTTTTACAGGATGTAAAAATCCAGCTGTCTCCGTACACAATTTTTATTTCATCAGGAATCTTGCAAAAACCGGTTTTATAAAAAAACATTGCTATTCCGTAGTAATAATCCATATATGACGCCGGTTCCAAATAAATATTTTCTGCCGCCGGGATTTGATTAATATCGGAAATTGATTCAATTTTTGTCCCGTTCATACCTACAATTCCCATCTCCGGTGACATCCGGTTTATTACTCTGCTGCAAAAATTATCAGGTATGATTATATCATCATTAAGAAGGGCAACTATTTCATTTTTCGCCCTCTCAACACCAAGATTCCACGATGGATTGACATACAGATTGCATTCAGGCTTAACAACTTCAAGTTTTTTGCTTGTATTCAAAAACCCTTGACAGGAATTATCAATCAACAAAATTTCATCAACAGCGTTGTCCTGCTCAAGTGTACTTATCAGCTTGTTCAGGATGATTGTATTCTTTTGCAGTGTTGGTATTACTACCGTAACTTTTCTGTCGCTCATAACTAAAATCCTTAAATTTTACAAAGCATTGTATACATTACTTTTTGATACATGGTATCACAAACAAGATATTTTATTATCGCATTCGATACTTTAATGTATTTAGTATTGTATTAGGGATTAAACCGTTTTTATAAGTGATGTAATCTAACAAAAAGTATGAAGGACGATACCAAATGGCTTTTGATGATAAAGATTATATAGGTCGCAAGATAAAAAATTTCCGCAGAAAAAGACACGTAACTCAGGCTAAGCTTGCAGAACTTGTTGACTTAAGTGAAAAACATATAAGTAAGATAGAAGCAGGTATTCATCAGCCTTCAATTTCTGCATTCTTTAAAATAATACAAGTTTTAGACATCGGGCTTGAAGAGTTTGGATTGACAATGTTAACAGAGGAAAACAAAGTCAGAAATGAAATACTGGAATGTATATATGATTCTACGGATGAGGAGTTGAGTTTGTTGTTACCTCTGATTAAGTGTCTGAAGGATAATCTTCGGAAGAAATTGTAAGATATTTTCTCCTTTTTTTCTCTAAAACCGGTATTTTAAATAATATAGAAATGCAGCAGGGTTTATTAATCCGATAATAACTTTTTACACACTGATAAAGTTTTTGTTGGGTTTCACCCAACCTACGGTTATTTTAACATCCCCTCGCCCCTTTGGGGCACAACTGTCTGTGATAATTTTAGGCATAAAAATTATTAACGTAATATCTGTATAAAACCCCTCCCCGAAATCAAAGATTTCGACCCTCCCACAAGGGGAGGGTAGGCTGAACGCTAAGCGTGATAGTCCCCTCTCCCCTTGCGGGAGAGGGAAAATAGAAAACCAACTAACTTTTTTACAACGATTAAAAAGGC
Source organism: Candidatus Gastranaerophilales bacterium (assembly GCA_944324185.1). Classification (GTDB taxonomy): domain Bacteria; phylum Cyanobacteriota; class Vampirovibrionia; order Gastranaerophilales; family Gastranaerophilaceae; genus CAG-196. The sequence goes on from CALUVI010000015.1 coordinate 28,077, forward strand.
GTTTTTACGCTGCTTATGTATAAGAATTGGAGCAAAGCTCCGGAAAGGAATAAAAAATGGCATTTGAATACACTATTGTTGAGGATAACTCTACTAAAAATTTGAGCAAGGAAGAAGAAGGAAGATTAATCAAAAAAATTACTTCCGATTTTACTTCACTTAACTCAAAAAGAGCCTCAAACCTTGAAATGGCTTCCAAACTCGCTAATGAAATCTTTTTCAAAAACGATTTTAAATCGATTTCCGACAAAAATCAGAAATGGAAAGCCAAGGTTAAAATGTGCAAGACATTTATGTTTTATCAGACTTTGAAAGCTTATATATGGAGAAATACTTATGCGAATGTTAATTCTATGTTCGACGTATCCGGAGAAAACCACGATTCAAACAACGCTTCCAACAAACAAAAAGCAATGCTTGTGGACATCCTTGAAAAAATGGATTACCAGAGAACCTGTGACCAGATTATCGATAACGCTCTGCTTTATGGCGAATTGATTTCTTATACTTCCTGGAAAAAGAACTACGAAGAATACCGCCGCCCTATCGACTTTTTTAAAAACCTTTTTACAACGGATGTCCAAAAACTTCCGCTTATTATGGAAGCAATTTCTAAGGGTAAAAACTACTGGACTGATACAAGAAAAATTTACGATAACCCGTACATTTATCCCGTAAATCCGGCAGATCTGGTATTTGATTCTTCACAAAAAGATAACTGGGATTCTTGTCCTAAAATCTACAGGGTTTATAAAACTCCGGCAGAGATTCTGGAGAATAAATACTACACTTTTTCAAAAGAACAGAGAGAAGAAATCTCAAAAATGGTTAATGACAACAACTCCAAATACACAAATTCTAAAGACGATGTTGTCAAAGGTTCAACTATAGAAGTTCTTGAGCACTGGGGAGATTTGAAACTCTCTGACGGAACACTGCTTAAAAACTGGCATGCAGTTGTTGTCGGGAGAAAATATCTGGCTTCTTTCGGCAAAAACGAAGGCATAATTAATCCGTTTTCTTACGGAGCATTCATTACCGATCCGGAAACTAAACGAGGCATAAGCCCGCTGTATTCCATACTTTCGCTGGCACATTTTCAGGAAGAATTATTAAACCGTACCTGCAATCTGCAAGCGCTTAATGAAAATCCGCCGCTTCTTGCTCCGGAAGGCTTTTTTGATGAGGATGAAATTAACCTCTATCCGGGTAAAATCATTGAATACGGCGATAACCTGACTCCGGCTGCCGCATTCCAGCAGCTTACGTTTAATCCGACAGTCTTTTTAGACGATATTTCTTTCCTTAATGATCTGATGGCGGAAGTTTCGGGAATTTTCCCGAACATGATAGGCGCGGTTGAAACTTCCGCCTCTAAAACTGCAACAGAGATTAACACAAAGACTCAAGGGCAGATGATTAGGCTTGCTATGCTTGTGGATACAATCAATCAGGATTTGATCATCCCGAATGTCGAAAAAGTCGCAAAGCTTTGTGCAGACTTTAAATCCGGTATAGAAACAGTATTTGTAAACCACGAAAATCAGCAGGAAGTTATTGAAGTTGACGATTTTGTGCGTCAGGGTGATTACAAATACATGTATTCAGATTCTTCCATGACAACCCAGAAGTCGCAGCAGGCAGATATTGTAATCCAAGCCGTGGAACGTTTTGCATCGCTTATCCCTCTGAACCTTCAGGAAATATTTGTCTGGTACTTTGAGCAAAAAGGTGTCGATAATCCTGAAAGATTCCTCTCGGGGGTAAATGTATCTTTAGCCGGTAGTCAGAATACCATGCCTAACGTCGCAGGGGCAGGGGTAGGGGTAGGGGTAAATAATCCTTTGGCAGGTAGTCAGAACACCTTACCTGGCGCCGGAGGGGTAAATGTACCTTTAGCCGGTAATCAGAACTCTAAGCTTAATGTCGGAGAAAATAGTCCGGCGGACGAAGCGCAAAATGCTCTTGTGAATAATAATCCGGCGGCAGTACAGAATATGAACAGAGCCGGCTTCTCTTCCCGCAAACTTTTACAATTGCTGGGAATTCTTCTGACAAATCCTAAAGTAAGAAAATTTATAAAAAATAATGAAGAAAAAATAAATAAGTAGCAAAGTAAAAAATATATGGAGTAAAGCTCCGGAAAGGTTTTTATGCAATAACGCAGTTCTTTGGAAGAATATATTGAGAGTCTTATGTATGAAGAATCACTTAATGATTTGATAACTATTTTGTCTGATACAATAGATTCTTTACCGATAGGAGATAATATTGCAGGCTATAACGCCGGATTAGGCGGCGGGACCTCAAATGGCGGCGGCTCAGAGTGCGTCGGCTCTTATCCTGTAAGCGGATATACACGTTCTGACGGAACCGAAGTCAGCGGTTATATCCGCACTTGCGGTGCGGCACATGCAGGAAGCAGCAGTGAAACAAGAAACAATAATCAACAAAATACCAATACTGAAAATGATTGGGATTATGTTAATCCGGATGATTTGGATGACGTTTTAGATAGAGAATTATTGGAAGATTATTATAACAACCGAACACCGCTTTTGGAAGGAAAAGTTGAACAAATCAGATATGTTCAGCCTAAAGCAGCGACGGAGATTTATAGCCGTGATGAACTAACTGTAGAAGAAAATTTACAAAAAACACTGACTGAAAATCTTCCGACAGATGCATTTGTTATAGCGCAAGATTATTATACAATATCATTTGATTTAGCCAATAATCCAGATGCTGTAAAAGATAATGCAAGAAATAGGTTTTATAAGGTAGAAAATTTACCTGATTTTGTAAATAAACAAATTGTATATGATAAAATAGAAAAATCATTAAATGTAGACTTGGAGGATTCAGGGGTAATTAAAAATACAATGGTTGTTATTCCCAGAGAAAATTCACCTATTGTAAAAAAACTTAAAAATGCAAAAGAAACTAAAAGACTTATAAGAAAATATGCAGAAGAGTTATCTGATGAAAACACAAGTATACGTACCAGTGTGATTTATACTGAAGGATTATTTGATTTATATGGTACATTAAAAAAAGCCGATATAGAAAATTTACATAAGAATAAAGACGGGTCTATTGAATTTACTGTAGTAGATTATTATGATTTTGAGTATTTAAATATGCAGTCTACAGATAAGCTTAAAATAAAAGCAGCGAATCATATAAATAACAATGCCTTTTATCAGCAGGCAGCAAAGAAATTAAAACCTTATGTGATTTATATTCCAGTAAAAATCCCAAAGGAAGAAGCTGATGAAATTTTAATAAAACCAAGGTAAGCTATATATAATACGAAATGGAAAATATAAAATAGCCCCTAAATCAATGTATTGGGGTCTAATTATAAGAAGTAATATAGTAAAAGTATTTATTATCAATCCAAAAAAGAATATAGCATTATAAAACCAACTATATAATACTATATGTGATTTTACAAAATATCTGCATCCATACTTACTTAATAACTTTAGTATAATAGCAACACAAATAGCAAGTATAGAACATATCGTTAAAATGACAAAATAGATTATGAATACTATTTCAAGGAAAAATTCTACTGCTCCTGGTTCATGCACGCATCCAATATCACTATATATACATATAATGTAACCTGCAATAAAACAAAGAGCCGGCGGCATAACAAATGTATTCATTGCGTGATATTTTTTGAGATCTGTAATCCAATTATATAGTTTGCGTATTATATTTAACATAAGTAGATTTTACAGTATAACTATATTGATAGTCAATCGGCTAAAGGGCTGAGAGGTAGGTTTTGGTAATCTCAGATTACCGAAACAATAATTGTTGCGGTAAATTGAAATTTACCACAACCTACTTGCTTGCTACACCAAGAAGAAAGGATATAATCATGTCGAATAAACTTTTAAAAGGCGGAATAAGTAATTATATTTATAAATGGAATACTAATTCAGGAGCTTGTGATGAGTGTCAGAGCTTAGATAACACTGTTTATGATAATCCAAATGATATTCCGCCTAAGCCTCACCCTAATTGCAAGTGTTCGGTTGATATTGTTGAAGATAGTGAAAGCGATGATTCTGCGGAAATTATGTATCACGAAAAATTAAAACAGGCTTCTATATATGTTTATACGGGTAATAGTGAAAATTTACCGGTAGAATATCGGGTAATTGAACGTAGAGAAAATTCAAATAACGGATTTTATGCAGATGTCCTGACGAATGGAAAAGATATTATTATTGTGTACAAAGGAACAACTTTTTGGCCTCCATTAAGCGATGCCAGAAATGATATAGCAATGGCACGCTCCAGAATACCGGCTCAGGCTGCGGATGCAATTTCTCTTTATGATAAAATAAAGCGTGAAAATCCTGATAAGAATATCACGGTTACAGGTCATTCTCTTGGTGGGAGTTTAGCTGAAATTGTAGGTGCAGTAAGAGGAGCTAACGCTGTAACATTCAATGCTTATGGCGTAAGAGATATGTTTAAAAATGGCACCAGATTAAATGAGAGAAATATTACTAATTATGTCAATGAGCTGGACTCTATTGCTGTAATAAATGGAGAAAATCACCTTGGAAGTATTTATGTCGTACCAAATATAGGGGCAGGCAAAATAGGAATACATAAGGCAGAAGGTATGGGAAATTTGTTCCAAAGAGTTGAAAGACAGCGTGAAGAAATTATAAAAAATCGTGAAAGATTACATCCCAGAACATTATGGGGTAAAAATAAAATTTCTTCTATACATGATACAAGAGAAAAAATAGCCAATAAGCTTAGAACAGAAATAGAAGAATTACACACAAAACTGGATAAAAATCTAAGAGAATTTAAGCATTCCTTGAGATATTAAAAGCGATTGAAAAAATTGTTAAACCTGTTATTCCAAGCATAAAAGGAATATATAATATCCAGAAATAGCAGTAAAAAATTTTAACCCATAATCTATAATATTTATTATTAATTAGCCGGGTATTTTTTATCTGGAATTGTTTTTTATCATCAATAATGCAAAAGGTAAGCAGGCTTAGAAATATTAATAATAAAATTATGGAATAATTCCAATAAATATCTACTATTCCTAATAAATTACACTTTATGAGGAGACAAAATATAATAGCAGTAAGTATAGAAAGAAAACATAATGTGGATATTAATGTGATTATTTTTCTTTTAGATAGTAATAATGCAAAAAAAGGTATTGATAAAAGAGCTATTACAGGAATTGAAGTAGTTCCAAAAATTGCTGAACTAAGTAAGAACATAAAAATTATGTTCTTAAAAAACTCTGAAATAGGAATAATTGTATATAACAAGTACTTAATATTAGTGAGTACCAAACAAGAAAAGTTTACAAAAGCCAGAAGTGCAAAAAAGTTGGCACTCAATCGGTCGGGAGATTCTTCTATATATTTTCTTATTTTCATAGATTAATTATAGCTAATGCCGGTTGAAATGACAACTGCCGGTATATTTCGTCAGCTAAATAAAATATAACATATAAAAATTCCAAAAAACAGCAGGTTAAGGGATAGGAAGTACCAGTAAAAAATATTTACAAACTTTTTGTAATAAACATTTTTAACAAGAGCTTCATTTTTTATATTAGTTTTATTAGTCAAATCTAATAAAAGCAGAATAAAATATATTCCCAACGTAAGCAATACTACAGGTAATCCGTAGATTGGTACGAATGCAAAAAATATCCCGCCGCCATTATTGTAATTAAATGTACTGATAAAAGGATTGACACAGATAAAAACTGTAAATAACAGAATGAAAATTTGCGTTTTTATTTGGAATTGCGGTTTTACCAGAAACTTAAACAAAACTATTATTGGTATGATTGCAAGCAGACAAGTTATTGGTATGAAGCATACTATTATTGATAAAAATATAACAGGAATATCTATTATTGGTGTCGAATTGTTGTTTGTAAGAATTTGTATGTATGTGCTTATTGTTCCGACGGTCGGAAACATAATATTTACAAACCCGAGCATTGCAAATAAATTAGCACTCAATCGGTTAGGTAAATCTGCAAAATAGTTCTTTAAATTCATAGCGGAATTGTAGCATATTTACAGAAGAAATCAAAGAGAATTTAAGCATTCCTTGAGATATTAAAAGCGATTGAAAAAATTGTTAAGCCCGTTATTCCAAGCATAAAAGGAATATATAATATCCAGAAATAGCAGTAAAAAATTTTAACCCATAATCTATAGTATTTATTACTAATTAGTCGGGTATTTTTTATTTGGAACTGTTTTTTATTATCAATAATGCAAAAAATTAGCAGGCAAAGATATATAAGAAAATAATATCCGCTGTAGCTGCCATATATAGTTACTAGCCCTATTAAAGTAGAAAAATCAGAGAATATACTATATCTTTGGCTCAAAACTAAAATAGCAGCATATATTAAAATAAAACATATTATTGAAATTAATATTATTGATTTTCTTTTAGAGAGTAATAATGTAAAAAATGGGATTGAAAGAAGAAATATCACGGGAAGCGAAGTTATACCAAGATTAGCAGCACAAATCAGACAAGAAGCAATTGTGTTCAAGATGAAATCAGAAGTAATCATTGACGGTAATGCTTTGATAAAACTTTTTTCGATTATTAGACAGGAAAAATTTACAAAAGCCAGAAGTGCAAAAAAGTTGGCACTCAATCGGTTGGGAGATTCTTCTATATATTTTCTTATTTTCATAGATTAATTATAGCTAATGCCGGTTAGAATGACAACAGTCTAATCTGTTCTGTCAAACCAAGGAAAGTTACTGATGTGTTTTATTCAATCTACAAACTATTAAATAAAAAGAGATAGTAATCTATCGACAACAACGACAGGCAAATTTAAGAGAATTTAAACATGCATTTAACAGTATATCAAATAGTAATTAATAATATCAATAATATGATAAATAGAAATGGAATATAGCAAAGAGAAAAATATAAACTGAATACATATACAAAAAAACGATAATATTTATTATTGATTAAATATTTACTTGAAATCAAAACTTGTTTTTTATCTAAAACATAACATATCAAAGGAACAATAAGAAACAGCGGTAGTATGATATGAATATTTCCCCGGTACAGAAATACAATTAATAAAGAACTGCCCAATTCTCTTACAGAAAAGTGTTTTGCCAAATATTGAAAAAGTAATAAGAGTAAAATAAGTAAAGATATAAAATATAACCATACAAATTTTTTCTTATGATTATTGTGTATTAGAAAAAATAGTATAGAACAAGGGAATATAGCTGGAGTTCCGGTTATTCCCAAAAATATGATATTACTAAATATTTTACCAATTACCATCTCTTGAAAGTTTTGCAAATTATACCATTTATTCGTAACACTGCATAAACTAAGATCTGAAGTTATAGCAATTAAGAAAATAAAACTTATAAAACCGAGAAATGCTAAGAAATTAGCACTCAATCGGTTAGGTAAATCTGTAAAATAGTTCTTTAAATTCATAGTGGAATTATAGCATATTTATAAAAAATTAAGAAAGGAAATTCAATGGCTGATTTAAAAGTTGGAAAAGAGGAGGAAATGCCTGTTTGGGGAAATTTTACCAAAACAGATTTGCTCAAGACAATTTACAGAGAAAAGAACCAGGAAGAAATGAGTGACAAAGAGGTTGAGCAAATGCTGGAAGATTTGATTTGAAGGAGTACCTTGCAGGACAGGTAGTAAGAGGTAATTCCGGTAATCTTAGAACCGAAACATTTTATTGTTGCGGTAAATAAAAATTTACCACAACCTGCTTGCTAATGTGCACTGAGTGGACTATTACGCTTAGTGTTCAGCATACTCTCCCCTTGTGGGAGGGTCGAAATCTTTGATTTCGGGGAGGGGTTTTATACAGATATTTTAATGCCTAAAGTTGTCTTGAACAGTAGTGTCATAGGCGAGGGAATATGTGCTGTCGTTCAATTAATACCTTCTTCTTGCACGCAAAAATTTGCGTCATTGCAGGGGTAAATCTTTAGGCTGGTAGGTGAAACTACAAGCTTTACGTCATTGCGAGGCGCGTGAGCGCCGTGGCAATCCATTTTTTTCAACTGTCAAATTTGTTATAGATTGCTTCGGGCTGTTCCGGCTGCTCCCTCGCAATGACGCAGACGTAGCAGACGTAGGATGTGGTACCTTGACCGCATTAAAATTACTTTTAATATCAGAAATTAAAACAAAGAAAGGACGTTTTATGGAAGAAATTCAAGAAAAAGATACCATTCAGGAGCCGGTTTTAACCGATAACTCCGCTGTTGTATCAAATGAAGCGGAAGGACAAGCGGCAAACGCCCCTTCTGATGAAAAACTTATTTTAGGCAAATTCAAATCTGTCGACGAACTAACAAAAGCTTATGCGGAGCTTGAAAAGCTACAGGGCTCTCAGTCAAAGGAGCTCGGGGCTTTGAGGCAGAGAAACGGATTTTTCAATGCAATCGGGGAAATGCTTAATAAGCAGCAGGAAGTTAAAAATGCTCAGGACGAGATTTCAAAAGATATGGAAAAATACAACACTCCCGAGTATTTTCAGAACCCGATTTTCAGGGAAATTTACAAAGAAGCTTTTCAAATCTTAGGTAATAATCTGGATACGGAAAGGCTTGTAGACTTGGCAGAAAACTATGTTAAATCCAGAATTTTCGCGGCTGAAAAAGCAAAAGCCGCGCAGGCAGAGACGGATAAGGCAATTGATTCTATGACTTTTTCTAAAAACAAGGTTTCATCGCTTACACCGCCTAAAAAACGGCTGGATGAGATGACGTCTAAAGAAGTTGATGATCTTCTGGAACGGCTGATTTAGTTTAGAAGGGGATAAGTTTAGAAGTTTAGAAGAAAATAAATTCGCTAACGCTCATAAATTTATAACTTCTTCTCAACTCCTAAACAGAAAGCTCCTAATAGTAAAGAAAGGAACATTATGACTACATCAAAACAAATGATAGCAACCGCTTTTTCAAAAGCGTTTAACAAACATTTCTATGACGAACTCGTTGTAGGCAAACTTGCTCATTCAGAGATGAAAGAGCATATTAATAAAGGGGATGAAGTTGATATTATTATGCCGGGTCTGGTAACTTTATTCGACTATGACGGCGGTGACCTTCCGGATGCGGAAGCAGCATTAACTTCTACCTGCAAAGTTAAAATTGACAGAGGTAAAGCCTTTCACTTTGAATTATCGGAAATGGAAGAAAAGATGATGGAGAAATCTGCTGATAATCCGGAAAGTCAGGTTGAGCTTGCAAAAGATTACACAAGTGATGCCATCAAGCAATTTGCGGCGGCTGTTGATACTGCTTATGCAAACTTGTATACAAGAGCAGGACATTATCTTGATAATAACGGCGAAGCTATTACACTTACCGCACAGAATGCAAAAGATATTTTTGCATATATGCAGGCAAAATTCCAGAGAGGCGACGGGAAAGGTCATACAAACTGGCTTGACGGCGCAATGGTCTGCGTTATCCCTCCGGAGTATCAGTTCTATTTAGGTAAATTAGATGAACTAAAATACACCGAAAGCGGCAAAGATGAAATCAGAAAAGGTTACATCGGTAACTTATGCGGCTGGGAAATCCTTGTATCAAACAATATTGCGCAGCCGGAAGACGGTATATTTTATCCGCTTTTCGGTGTAAAAGGCAAAACACTTGCAGGTGGAATTTCTTCTGACTTGAACACAGTTTTATATACTCCTGAAAAGAACTTTAATACCTGCTACAAAGGTTACGGCTTGTTCGGAGTAGGTGCTCCGAGAGCGGATTATCTGGGTACAGTCAAGGTTTCCGCAGCGCTTTCACTGTAGGGATAAATGTTTGGAGGAATAGTTTATTAAGATGTAAAAGTTAATGCCGGCTTTGTAAAGCCGGCATTAACTCAATAAAAAGAAAGGAAAATTATTTATGGCAAGAGATATTATAGAAGTTCAATATCCTGAATTAGACCACACGGAATCTGTTGCAAATATCGGGATTACCACAAAAACTGTTGTTCAGGCAAACGGAATTACAATAAAAGATGCTTTTTCCAACAAGAATAACTCTTTGTTTATTGTAATAACAAATTCAGGAGAATCAAGTTCCGCTTTGACAGTAAAAGCGGGTGATGCTTATCCTAATTCAATGCTTGGAGATATTGTAATAGAGCTTCCGGCTGGAATTTCTGCAATCCAACTTCAGGATTTGTCAAGATTTGAAAAAGCTGACGGGTCTATTGATTTAGATTTCAAAACCGGATTCACCGGAACAATCTTTGCAATTGCAAAATGGGCAGGCGTAAGAGAAGTATAGGAAAATTTTTAAAGGCGGGAGACAAAAGTCTCCTGTCTTTTTTAAGAAAGGTTTCTTATGTATAAGATTAAATTTTTACCGACAGGACACATCTTTATTCTGCCGGAGAATGAAGCTAAAAAATTAAAAGAAAAAAGTCCTGATGAATACTTAATTCTGGAAAAAAACGGGAAAAAGTTTAAGGACAAAATAGGTAAACAAAAAACGGAAGATACAAAAAGTATTTTATCTAAAGTGCTGGATAACTAGGCGGAGGCAGGTATGAAAACATTACAGGATTTTTTGGATGCTTTAGGAAAAAGAGAATCCGGCGGGAATTACAAAGCTTTCAACAAATACGGCTATGCCGGAAAATACCAGATGGGCGAAGCTGCGCTTATTGATGCGGGGTATTACAAAAAACAGGGTAAATACAATAATGACTGGACAGGAACTTTTACCGGAAGGGATAATGTGTATTCTATTCAGGATTTTTTGAATAACCCTAAAGCACAGGAGAATGCTCAGATTTCATATAAAAAACGCCAGTGGCTTTATCTTAAAGCCGTCGGGGCGGATAAATTTTCAGGAAAATTTATCAACGGATATATGATAACCCAATCAGGACTTCTTGCGGGAGCACACCTTAAAGGTGCCGGCGGAGTTATTGAATACCTTAAATCTAACGGAAGGGCTAATCCTAAAGATGCCTTCGGAACATCTGTTGAAAGCTATATGAAGAATTTTAGCGGATATGATGTATCTTCTATTTGCATTTAATAAGGAGAGATTATGACACTAACATTATTAGATTTATATAATGCGGCTGCAACGCAGGAGTGGTCGATGTATGATAATGATGCGGAGAATAAAAGCGAGTTTGAGTCCTCGCTTGTTCTTGCAATAAATAAAGCAGCTACAGAGATATTGTACTCTTATCCGTTCAATTTCAGAGAGCGGACTCATATTATGATAACAGTTCCTAATATTAATTCTTACAAACTCCCTGCAGGAATTATTATGAAGGACGAAAACGGGGATTATTGTATAAAAATTAATTCAAAACCGCTTAAGCTGCTTAAAACCAAGCCTTCCGGCAGCAAATTCGGTATTCCGGAATCCTTCTATATTCAAGGTGATAAAATTATCCTGTATCCGGTTCCTATTGCTCAAAGCATTATTACTATTGATTATATTACTCTTGCAATCGGAGAAAATGCTTCCGGAGAAGAAATTTTTGCACTTAAAGACGATACAGATACAATAACCGTGCCGACTCATCTGGAAGAGCTTTTAAAAAATGCGGTTATTGCAAGAACAATGCTTAATTCAATAGCTTCGGAAGGTGATGAAAACTATTCTGCGTACAAAAAACAATCCGAAGTAGCGTATAGACAACTGGTAAAATATGCAAAGGGGGTGGGGCAGGATAAGGCAGTTAAGTTTTAAGGGGGGGGGATTTTTTCAACAGTGATCAAGTGACCAAGTGATCAGGTGATCAAGAATAGGGGGGGGAATGTATTAGGTTGGTTGGTAAAACTACAGGTGTTTCGTCCTACGGAAGGGGTGATTGGTGACTGAGTTACTGAGAAAATAAAAATAGCAGTGTGGAGCTTGCTCCACAAGGTAAGAAATATAGGTGTAGGGTGGGAAAAGCGTCAGCGTCCCACCGGAATAGAAAAGTGCAGAACTGTAGGTGCAGAACTGTAGGTTTGGTGAAACCCAACAATAACAATATGGATTGCCGCGTCGCTCCCGCTCCTCGCAATGACGCCCAGCCGGTAGTTTCACTTACCATCCCAATATATTTACCCCCCCCCCGCAGTGAAAACAAATCTGGAGTTTTACCTACCAACCCAAATACATTTATCCCCGCAATGACACTAAGAAATATAAGTCGGGCTTTAGCCCGGCAATAACTTACACAATGGTTGTGGAGCAAGCTCCACACTACTGCTTAAACCACTGAATAGAAATTTTTTATAAGTTATAGAGATTCTTCGGGCTTACGCCCTCTGAATAACGGCAGGGGTAAATATATTTGGGTTGTCAGGTGAGACTACAAGCTTGGCGTCATTGCGGGGGTAAATGTATCGGGCGGGTATTAAGACTTCCAAATGAGCCGTCATTCTGAACCCGATAGCAATTCAGGAAGAATCTCTAAAACATTCTCAATAAAAACTTTAATATTGCAAAAAAAAGCTCCCTTTCGGGAGTGAAACTTAGTTTAGTAAGATGTAAGATTATATAAGAGAGTTGTGTTGTGTTTGAGTTATAGAGATTCTTTTTTCCCCTCGCCCCTTGTGGGAGAGGGAAGAATTTCAAGTTGAGCTTGAGCGAAACTTAGAAATTCGGGTGAGGGGTCCCTCGTTTAAGCTTGCTTCGGGCTGTTCTGGCTGCTCCCTCGCAATGACGTTTCTTTTTATCTTTTCCGACCAATTATCTACGTGCTTGGGGGGGGAAATACATTGGGCTTGTAGTTTCTCTTTGAGGAACACCGGTAATTTTAAATCCGACTCGTAGTATCACCAATGTGTTCCGACCAATAGTCTACGTGCGTGGGTAAATACTTTAATCTTGTAGTTTTACCTAAAGGGTGACTTGTAGTTTTTATTTATGTCTAGTAGTTATAACTTTTGTCACCCGCCCAGAGGGCTACGTGCGTAGCACTAGGCGATGAAGTTGTTGCCGAATCTGTTAGCGCCGTAGAAGAAAGATTCCTGCATAACCTGCTGGAGA
>CALUVI010000016.1 GCA_944324185.1 Candidatus Gastranaerophilales bacterium
CACCCGCATTTGTAGCTCGCTAATGCTCACACAACTGCGACCTCCCCGACTTGGGAGGTGGGTGCGATTATTGAACGCGACATGTGTTGAGCGACAGCGCGTGTTCCCTCGCCCTTTTGGGGAGAGGGTTAGGGAGGGGGTTAACTTTGAATGATGAGTGAGTTAACTCCCCACCCGCATTTGTAGCTCGCTAATGCTCACACAACTGCGACCTCCCCGACTTGGGAGGTGGGTGCGATTATTGAACGTGACAATCGTTGAGCGACAGCGCGCCTTCCCTCGCCCTTTTGGGGAGAGGGTTAGGGAGAGGGGCTGATTTCTTTATCTCCCCAACTCTCCCTCATTCAGGGCAAGAGCAGCGAAAGCGTTCTTTTGCACGGAAATATCAAAGCGAAGTACACACAACAAAAAAGCGAGGCATAAACCCCGCCTTTTGTTTAATTTTATTTTAACAACTTATTAGTTATCAAATGCCCATCTTGCAGCTGCACCATTAGGAACTGCATAACCGCCTCTTAATCTTACACCGAATTGGTCTTTGATTACACGATTTGATTTAACAGAACAATCTGTCTGAGCATCGTTTTGAGAAGCATTGTTCAACATACCGGCATCACCCGAGCAGTTAGATAACAAATTCGGACCTTTTCTTCCGTTTGTATCATATATAGCTTTAATACCGTATACTAAACCGTCTGCTTGTTTTGTTTTAACAGCTGCGTTAGTAACCAGTGTATTATTATCATTAGGGAATGCAACAGCAGAACCGTCACGGAAAAATACTACAAAGTTTGAAGCGCCATTGTTTACAGCATCTGCAGCATCTGTATCAGCACCTGTTAACTGATAGTCAACGTTTGTTCTGTTTGCTAACAACCCGTACAGAGATTGTGTTTCAGGGTTATTTGTAGATGTTTCATTAAAAGAAGCAAAGTCAAATCCTGCGATAGCCTGGTTCATTTGAGAAGCTTCCGTTAAAGTGTTAATACCTTTTTTAAAGCCGGTAATTGCTTGTTGTTCCTGAGTGTTTGTCATCAATGCAGGAAGTGTTAATGTAGCAACTACACCAATGATAGCCAAGGTGATTAAAACTTCCGCAAGAGTAAAACCGTTCTTCTTCATCATAATATTCCTTTCTCTTCTTATATTATTATTCAGAATCAAATTCTCTACATCTATACATATTTTATCAAACTTATACACACGTGTCAATATAATAATAAATCATGTTACATTATAAATTTAATTAAATACCCGTCTGCTTATGCAAGTATTTCAAACCGGTCTGCTCTTGTTTTTATAAGCGAAATTGCAGCCTGAGAATTCAAGAAATTTAACGCTCCCATAAAACTCTTTTTATTACTCAAGCCTTCTCTTGCGGAAAGCATGTTATTTTCTATCGTTGCCTGAGCCATCTGCTCATTTATCAGACGGCTTTGAGTGTTTGCTCTTGTTTTTATTTCACGAACAGGGAAGCCTATATCCTGTTCTTTGACTTCCTGCATTTGGGCTGTATTCTTTTCCTCAACCGCAGGCTGAGGTTTCGTATTTTCGATAATCTTTGAGAACGGATTATTTTTACTTACAAATGATTCACGGGCAATATCCATAATGTCTGCCTGAACATCCTCTGTCATACTCTCGGAACGTTCGCGAACACGCTTGAATATCATCTCCTTAAGTGCATCTGCCTCATGTCTTGTTACTAATGAATCAAATTTGTATGACATATTATCCTCTCTTATATTTATATAAAAACATAAATGTAAAGAAAATTGACAAAATTATATATAATTAGTATATATTTGTTACATAACTTAACACTTCTTATTTTTTGGCATTTCTTAGATTATGACTGGATTATATACTTAATCAAATATACGACATGCCTGTATAACATGTAAATTTGTGTATTACATTATTTGTAATTTTCGAAACTTTATAGTACAATAAACATGCTATTTATATTTCGGCTAGTGTAAAATCTTAACAGGAAGGATATAACCGACCTGTTTTCTTTTGGTTTATTTTACATGTCTGGTCAATCAGATTTCTTTTTGGAGCTTTTCAGCCCCTCTCCCGCATCTGTAGCTTTCGCACGGCTCAAGCACAGCTGCTCCCTGTCTTGGATTTACTCCTCGCTCACGGAGTTTCGCCTTCGGAGCAAAGCTCCTGTTGACTCAATCCGTTCGCTATCCGGAGGGGCGGCTGTTTTGACTGCTTCACCCGCTCCGTCCGCAAATCCGCTCTCCCCAATGGAGCGTGGGGAACATCACGCTTAGCGTTCAGCATACCCTCCCCTTGTGGAAAGGTCGAAATCTATATTTATCACCCTCTCCGACTCTCCCTCATACAGGGAGAGAGGTGCGGCAGCGCTCTTTTGGCGCTGAATAGATGCTTGTTGAACGACAGCGCGCATTCCTTCCCTTTTGAGGGAAGGTTAGGATGGGTGCTGATACTTTTTCACCCTCTCCGACTCCCCCTCATTCAGGAAGAGAGGTGCGGCAGCGCTCTTTTGGGGAGGAATAAATGCTGAATGAACAGTACAGGCGCCTTCCCTCTCCAACGGGGAGGGTTAGGGAGGGGGTTAACTTTGAATAATGAGCTTGTAGTCTACAGGCTACGGGCTGCCCCCCCTAATCCGGCAATATATTTTATTCTGCGACTTTATATAATTATTTTGAGATGTCAAAATCTAAGTACAAAAAAAGGGATATTAATACGTTAATTATTTTTGCTCAAAGAGGTGATACAAAAGCTTTAGAGGAGTTAATCCGGCGTGTGCAAAAAAATGTCTTTACCATGTTCAGCTATCTGACCGATAAAAGGCAGGATATTTCCGATCTTACACAGGAAGCTCTTTTAAGAATGGCAAAAAGTATCAAATCCTTAAAAGATGTGGCATTGTTTAAATCATGGCTTGACCGCATAGTCACTAATATTTTTTATGATTATGTAAAAAAGCATACCAGACACAACAAAATCGAAACAGATATAGATAAACTTCTGGAGATAAAAGACAAAATCGGGTGCGAACCTGGAGAAAAATGCTTGTTTTCAGAAATGGAAAAAATTATCAAAGCAGCCCTCTTAACACTGCCGGAGAATTTGCGTATCGTACTGGTTTTACGTGAATATGAAGGTTTAAGTTATGAAGATATTGCAAAAATTACAAATACTGCTCTCGGAACGGTAAAGTCCAGAATTTCAAGAGCCAGACTCAAACTTCAGGAAGAGTTAAAAGAGTTTATATAGGAGTAAAAAATGGAAATAACATGTGCACAAATGGACGTTTTGTTGTCTTTTTATGTTGAAGGCGACCTTAGTAAAGCTTTAAAATTAAAAGTAGAAGAGCATTTAAAAAATTGTCCTTCTTGCAGAGAAAAATATGAGATTATTAAAACTATGATACAGGATTTAAAAACTTCGGTTGAAGAAAAAGAGGAAATATATTCCTCCAAATCAAACAGCCAGTACAGAATTTTCCAGAATAACCTTTCCGCTTATGTTGATAATGAACTGCCTGCTGATGAAAGCATAAAAATTAAGAAGTATACAATAAATAATAAACAGGCACGGAAAGAGCTTCAAGATACTTATAATATAAGACGTCTTATGAGCGAATCATTTAATAAAACAAAGCTTGACGCAAAGCATGATTTTGCAAGAAATATCCTGAAGCAGCTAAATCCGAATGAGGACTATTCGTTTTGCTTCCATCCTGTCATAAAACTCGCCGCAGCTTTTGTAATGACCGCATTAATCCTGTCCGCAATAATTGTATTTTCGCTTACCCTCAGTTAGATACCGGCAAATAATGCGCAGTGAATACTAATTCGGAAATGTATCTGATAAAATCTGTAAAAGAAGGGGCGTGCAGAATGCACGCCCCTTCTTTTACATAAAATGTTCTATTCCTCTTTTGAACCCTCATCCTGAGTTTCCTGCGGTTTTTCTTCTTCGCCGCCGGCTTTTCTCTCAAAAACAATTTCATCATCTTTGAGTTTCAATACTATTGTATCACCCGGTTTATATGCGTTTGTAAGAATTTCCTCCGCAAGCGGATCTTCTATTTTCTTCTGAATCAAACGTCTCAAAGGTCTTGCGCCGTAAGCCTCATTGTAACCGTCTTTGGCAAGGAAATCTTTAACTTCATCCGTAACTTCGATGGAAATTTCACGTTCTGACAAGCGTTTGAACAAATCTTTCATCATCAAATCTACAATCTGACGGATTTCTTCCTTACTCAGGTGTGAGAATACTATTATATCATCAATACGGTTCAAAAATTCCGGTCTGAAAGCTTTTTTAAGCTCTTCGTTAACTGTTTCTTTAAGCTTTTCATACTTATCTTTCTTAGCATCATCTGCAGCAGAGAAGCCGAGTCTGCCCTGAGTTGCAATCATACTTGCACCGACATTTGATGTCATAATAATTACTGTATTTTTGAAATTAATATGGCGACCTTTTGCATCAGTTAAACGCCCGTCATCAAGGATTTGGAGCATTATATTGAATACATCGGGGTGAGCCTTTTCAATTTCATCAAAAAGAATAACAGAATAAGGTTTCTTTCTGACTAATTCTGACAGGTGACCGCCATCATCATATCCGACATATCCCGGGGGAGAACCGATAAGTTTTGCAGTAGAATGTTTTTCCATAAATTCTGACATATCTACTCTTATCATATTATCTTCACTGCCAAATATAGCTTCAGCAAGCGCTTTTGCAAGCTCTGTTTTACCGACGCCTGTAGGACCTGAGAAAATGAAGCTCCCTATCGGTCTGTTTGGTGATTTTAACCCGACTCTTGCACGTCTGATTGCTTTAGCAATAGCAGTAACTGCATCTGATTGACCAATAACTCTTGCATGCAAAGTATCTTCTAATCTTAACAGTCTTTCAGATTCGCCTTCCGTAAGTTTGGTTACAGGAACACCGGTCATTGTTGCAATAACTTCCGCAACATCATCTTCGGTTACGGTAGGTTTGTTAGCGTCATTCTGGCGTCTCCACTCCTCAGAAACTTCACGGATTCTGTCCTTCATATTAGCTTCATCATCTCTGAGAGCGGAAGCACGTTCAAATTCCTGATTTCTGATTGCGTCTTCTTTTTCTTTGATAATTTCTCTTAATTCTTTATCAAGCTCCTTGCCTTCCGGAGAAAGCGTGCAAACTTTTAATCTGACTTTAGAACTTGCCTCATCTATAACGTCGATAGCTTTGTCCGGCAAAAATCGGTCGTTTATGTATTTGCTGGACAATTTTGTTGCCGCAACAATTGCTTCATCAGAAATATGAAGGTTATGGTGTTCTTCATATTTGAATTTTAAACCTCTGATAATCTCAATTGTTTCATCAATGGAAGGTTCTTCAATGATTACAGGCTGGAATCTTCTTTCAAGCGCAGAGTCTTTTTCAATATACTTTCTGTACTCGTCGGAAGTTGTAGCGCCGATAACCTGAATTTCGCCTCTGGATAGAGCCGGCTTTAAAATATTTGCAGCGTCAATTGCGCCTTCTGCAGCACCGGCACCGATAAGAGTGTGCATCTCATCAATAACAAGAATTACATTTCCTGCCTGACGGATTTCGTCCATAATTTTCTTTAAGCGTTCTTCAAATTCGCCTCTGTATTTTGTACCGGCAATCAAAAGCCCCATGTCAAGCTGGATAATCTTTTTGTTTTCCAGAATATCAGGAACTTCACTGTTAACAATTCTAATCGCCAAACCTTCCGCAACGGCAGTTTTACCGACACCGGGTTCGCCTAACAGAACAGGATTGTTCTTTGTTCTTCTTGCAAGAATCTGAATAACACGTTCAATTTCTTTTTCTCTTCCTACAACAGGATCAAGTCTCTGCTCTGCAGCAGCCTGAGTCAAATCTGTTCCAAATTCGTCAAGGCTAGGGGTTTTAACTTTATTTGCCTGAGAAGATGATGAAGATGACGATGTTCCGACTCCTGCACCTGTAGTCTGAGGCTTAGAGTCACCAAGCATTTTAACGACATTGCTTCTTACCTTATTTAAATCAACACCCAGATTTTCAAGAACTCTTGCTGCAACACCTTCGCCTTCTCTAATCAAACCTAAAAGCAGGTGTTCCGTTCCGATATAATTATGACCAAGCTGTCGGGCTTCATCCCAGGACAATTCCAAAACCCTTTTAGCTCTCGGGGTAAACGGAATTTCTACAGCAACAAAGCCTGAACCGCGACCGATAATTTTTTCCACCTCAATTCTGGCGTCTTTGAGGTTAACTCCCATTGACTTGAGAGTCTTGGCAGCAATCCCCGTACCTTCTCCGATAAGCCCGAGAAGCACTTGTTCCGTACCTACAAAGTTATGCCCGAGGCGTCTGGCTTCTTCCTGAGCCAGCATAATAACTTTTATCGCCTTTTCAGTAAAACGTTCGAACATTTAAAAAATTCCTCTTCTTATAAATATATTTATGTAAGTTTATATTACAAAAAAATGGCACTTTTTTCAAGGGGGGGGGTAAATGTATTAGACTGGTAAGTACGACTACAAGCTATAAGTCCTACGGAAATAGGGGTAAATGCATTAGGCTGGTAAGTAAGACTACAAGCTATAAGTCCTACGGAAATAGGGGTAAATGTATCGGGCTGGCAGGTAAGACCACAAGCTATAAGTTCTGCATGGGAGAGGGAATGTATCGGGCTGGTAAGTAAGACCATAAGCTATAAGTTCTGCATGGGAGAGGGAATGTATCGGGCTGGCAGGTAAAACTTCATGCATAATTTATGGTGCGGAGCAAGCTCCACACTACTGCTAAAACTTAATTATTGCTAATACCTTCGGCAAGAAGCATCCCCTCTATAACCGAGTGTAATTTTAATAATGACTGCTTATCTTTATTTAAAGCATTTATAGCCAAATTGATAAAATTTATTTTATTAGGATACATTTTTATTTGTTGAATTTTGTATAAAATATCATCTTTTAACAAGTCTGCTTTATTTTCATTTCTAAATTCTTTAAAATCAAATAAGTCCATAGGTTCTACACAAAAGACTTCACAGATATGTTCAAGAGTTTTAAATGACGGGAAACTCTTACCTGTTTCAATTCTTACAAGCTGCCTCTGGTTGATACCAACCATTTCTGACAGTTTCTCCTGAGTCAACCCGCTCGACAGGCGTAATGTTTTTATTTTTACACCTAAATAATCTTTTATGACCGCCATTATTTATCCTCATCAATATAATATGTGTAAATAATAAATATTAACAGGACTTATCAGTGCATAAATTACCGATATGCATAAGACATTTAATGACTTAGACTCCAACCATATAGATTATATTGAACTTTTTATAAATTTATAGCATTATGCTAATATGACATCGTGTGTCTTTTATAAATTTAAGAGTGCAAGCCCATGAAAATTATCAAGATTGAAAATAAACCAGATGACTTTTTCCCGCGAATAATTATTCAAATTTTAGGACTCAAATTTGTTTTTGCAAATAAAAATATTTATTATAAGAAGTTTCAAATATTTCACAAATACGATAAACCTGCAGCTGTAATTTTTGACCATGTTTGGGGCGGCGGCACCGAAACTTTCTTTTATAATTTTATTGAATCTATATTGAATCCGGTAAACCGGATTCAATATCATCCAAAATATAACTTATACAAAATTTCTATTTTGTATAAAGGATTAACTTCCATTTTTTATGAAAAAGACATTGAACACCTGTTTAAAATCCTTAAACAAGTAGAAATTTCAGAAATAGTTGTTAACAATCTTGTCGGTTATACCTGTACAAAAGATGTTTTGAGAAATATCAAAGAATTAGCCGGAGCAAAAAATATAAAAACAACATGTATGTTGCATGATTTCTATCCGATTTGTCCGGTACACACTCTGACAACTAAAGATAACGAGTATTGTAATCTTAATTTTGACAGAACGTATTGTAATATCTGTGCACAAGATAATAAACATCCCGCAATCAAAATTAGTGCAACCTATAAAAATTTTGACATTTGTGAATGGCGAGATATGTGGAGAGATTTTTTATCTTCTATGGATGAAGTACGGACATTCTGCCCGTCAGCAAAAAATATTCTACTTAGAGTTTATCCGGAAATTTCATCTAAGATAACTGTTGTACCCCACAAAGTTAAACCATTCATACAAAAGGATAAAATTCATGTCGGTATATTAGGAACTCTAGGAAAGACAAAAGGTTTGAATGTTATTTCAGATTTTCTAAAATATCTTGACGAAAACAATATTAATAATATCCAACTTTATATTATCGGAGATTTTCAGAGCAATATAAAAAATAAAAAAATGACGATTTTAGGTTCTTATAAAAGAAAAAATTTACCTGAAATTCTTCTCAAAAATAATATTGATATTGTTTTTATACCGTCAATATGGCCTAGAAACATTCTCTTATACAACAGCAGAAGCAATAAGTCTCAACTATCCTGTTGCCTGTTTTGATATAGGAGGCCAGGCTGACCAAGTCAGAAATTATAAAAAGGGGATTATTCTTAAATCACCGCGGGACATCACAGATATTTATAATTCAATAATAAATTTTAAAAGAGAAATTGAAAACCAAATCCCCTTACATTAGCTGAAGCAGTCAGGTATTTTCCTTTTAGAAAAAGCCGTTCAGGTTTTGCCTGATATTAGAACTTAATCAAAAAGAGCTTGAATAAACTCTTTTGAATCAAAGTCTTTTAAATCTTCCATTTTTTCACCGACACCGACAAGTTTAACCGGAAGCCCCATTTCTTTTGCAATAGCAAGCACTATCGCACCTTTGGCAGAACCGTCAAGCTTAGTTAGCGCAACCGCAGTCAAATTTACACACTCTTTAAAGACCTTTGCCTGCTGCAAGCCGTTCTGTCCGGTATTGGCATCTATTACCAGAATACTCTCTCTCAAATCCTCCGGCGCATTTTTATCAATGACATTTTTAATTTTTGTCAATTCTTCCATTAAATTGAATTTATTTTGCAGGCGTCCTGCCGTATCCACAAGAATTACGTCATATTTTTCATTTCTTGCCTTTTGTATAGCTTCATAAACAACAGATGCCGGATCTGCCTTGTCACGTCTTACAATGTCAGCCCCCGAACGCTTAGACCAGATATCAACCTGTTCTTCCGCAGCAGCTCTGAAAGTATCACCCGCAGCAATCAAAACCCGTTTCCCTTCTTGTTTAAAGCGATAAGCCATCTTACCGATAAGGGTAGTTTTACCTGCCCCGTTAACGCCTGTTACAAAATAAATATTTAAAGCATTTTCTCTATAATCTAACTTACAAGCACCTGCTTCATCAAGAATTTTAAAAAATTCATTCCGCAAAAACTCTTTAACCTCCGAAGGTTTAATTCTCGTTTGCTTGCGGAGTTTGTCTACAAGTTCGGCGGCATAATCCACGCCCAAATCCGCGCTGATTAATAAATCTTCCATATCATCAAGGACAAAGTCCGAAAATTCTTCCTCATCAGAAACCACACTCACGACGTTCCCAACCAGAGCCTGTGCGGTTTTTGATACAGTTGATTTTAGTTTGTCAAAAAAGTTAAACATGTTCTATTTCAAGCCGTTTTCTACAATAACTTTTGCTAAAATACCATTTACAAAAGAAGATGAATCCTCTGTTGAATATTTTTTTGCAAGTTCTACCGCTTCATCTACAACAACCTTGATTGGCGCATTTTTTATAAAGAGAAGCTCGGTAATTGCTATTCGTAAAATATCTTTATCCATTTTTACCAGTCTTGAAATATCCCATCCGTTTGCATATTTCTGAATTTCCGCATCAATTTCTTTCTGGTGGAGTTTAAACTGTTCCGCTATTTCTACTGTATAATTCTTAACTTCCGACTGATTTTCCAAAGTTGCAAACTCTGCAATCTCAAGAGCCAGAATTGATTTTTCTGCAACATCTATCATTATATCGACTTTTTTAATCATCTCATCTGTCATAGGAATTTTAACCGGCTTATTTTTAGCACCCATAGGTCTTGCAAGGTTAGATTCGTCTTCTGCTTCATAAGTATCAAGCATGTCTTTAATATCAATCAAAGACCCGACTGTAAGTTTTAATTCCTCTGACGCAGAGTTAGAAAGAATTCTAACTGATTTCAACATAATATCTTCAAAGTCTTTTCTGGAATACTTTGAAATCTCTTTTTCAAATTGGGAAAATAATATAAGTGCCAATTCTCTTGCTGCACGTCTTGCCTGCATATTTTATCTCCTGTAATTTATTTACTTTTTGAAATTATAATATCATAAAGAAACAGTACGAGCAAAAGGGGGGGGGGGGAAATGTATTAGGATGGTAAGTAAGATTGTAGATACAAGGATCCGGTAAATCAAAAATTTACCGGATTCTACAGACTTTACACAAAATAGACTCGAAATATAGCTATAATGTCATTCCGAACTTGTTTCGGAATCTTGCCGGTGATAAGACCCTAAAACCGGTTCAGGGGGGGGCAATTTTAGCTTTTTTATTCAAACTGCGATATAAATCCCGATTTTTTTGTAGCAAAAATTTATTTTTTGTGTTTTTATATAAACACGAAAAAGGTTTAAAAATGAAAATTTCCAATATAAATGGTTATACTCAGACATCACATATTAATCACAAGGGCGGAATAAAATCCTTAAATGTTATAAATCCGATATCTCATTACCTTGACAGATATTTTAACAAAATGGCAAAAGCTTCTGCTAATCATATAGAAACTGTATCCCCAAAGCTTGCCGGAAGTGTCAGATTTGTTAGAATGAATAAAACTTCCGCCTGGGATATTAATCCTAAAGCTTCTAAAAATTATATTTTATTTCTTCACGGAATGTCCCAGAATGTCAGCAATTATCAGAGACTTTACGAAGCCCTGGTTGAACATACAGGAGTTTTTGCTCTGGAATACCGCGGCTACGGACTTAACAGCTTTGCAAAAGTTTCAGAAGACCGGCTTGGAGAAGATGTAGAACAGGCATACAATTACCTGACCGGAAAGAAACAAATAAAACCGGAAAACATAACAGTTGTCGGTCACAGCATGGGCGGCGCACTGGCATCAAAATTTGCTTCTAAACATCCTGACCTGAAAGCAATGGTACTAATTTCTCCGATAACAAAAATGTCATATCTGGGGAAAAAATTTATGCATAATCAAAATCTCGGAGTCGGAATACCTGAGAGAATACAAAATCTAACGGAGAGATTACGACCGCTCGGAAAGTTATTTGATTTCAGATTCAATTCAATCAACAAGATAAAAAAAGTTAGTGTCCCGACATACATTATTCAGTCGAAAAACGACTCTGTTACTTCAAAAGACGGTACGCGCACTCTGATTAAAGCCGCTAAACGCCGCGGCATTTTGAAAGAATTTAAATACCTTCCGTATGGAGGACACAAGGTGGATTCAAATAAAATATCCGTAGTTTCGGATATGGTTGGAAAAATTTATAGCAAAAAATAATTTTACACACGTTATATAAGTATGCAAATCAGTATTAAAAATTCAACCCCCGTATTTTGTTCAACCGGCAGGTGTTATGACTCTGCGGACGGCGATTCTCTGGGCTGTAACAGCTGGTTGTTCCGTGATGATTTGGATTGGAGAAATACGGCAAAATATGAAGCAAAGTTATTTAAGGATAAAGATAAAGTAAATATAGAAATGTATGCTGCTTCCGACGGTTCTGAAGGATATACCAAAATGATTTCTTTATATGAACATTTCGGGCGTGAAAATCCTGAAGCGGCAGAAAAATTCTTCCCGATAATGGCTTATGATATTGATAATGAGATACTAAAAGCCGCAAAGAGCGGACTTCTTAAAACCTGTCTTGCAGACAGAATGAGTATACAAATGTATTGCGAAGATTATGAGGATTATTTTGGTCCGGCTGATAAAAAAATTGATATTGATAATGATATAAAATTACAAGCAGAAAAAACACTGACAGTAAAAGACAAACTGACAAAAAATATAAAATTTATGCACGGCGATATGTTTGAAAAGATTAAAGAACTTAAAGATGAATCAAATACTATTTTAATGTGCAGAAACATTCTGGGATATTTTTTAAATGACAAAATTGAAGAATTTATAAAACTTGCATCAGAAGTTCTAAAATCAAACAGTTTGTTTGAAATCGGCGACCATGATTCTAAGTTTTTCAATATAAAATCCTGCATGGAAAGATACGGATTTAAACAAGTTATGAAAAATGTATATAAGAAAGTTTAGTTCCTACCCGTCTTTCGGGCATAATATTTCTTTTGTACCGCAAAAGCCTGCTCTTCGGTATATTTGTATTTGGATAAATCCAGCTTTATTTTACCGCGGGATTCTTCAGCAAGTTTTTTTTGTATTTTATAAGGATAGGTCTCGTTACCTTTTAGCAGCCCTTTATGAATCAAATCAATAATTTGTTCAATATAAGCCTGACACTTTTTAGGAACAGCAGGAAACATATCTATAAATTTGGTGAGCGGCATATTTGACCGCATACTGTTTGCACCTGCAGAGGCAAGCAGAAAATTCCCTATAGTGTTTTCGCCGTCAAGCGAATCTGGCTGTATATGTTCAATCGTAGCTATAGACGGTCGCAAAATCCTTTTTGCTACCTCCTGCTGTGTCCTTTCGGCATATTTTACTATAAAAGCATTTTCGCTCGTTCCGGATGTAGGCAGGTATACCGCACGATCTTTTAGTTTTTCAAATACTGCAAACTCATTATTTGTATTTTTAGGCTTGATATCATCCAGAGATGAGAGCAGGATTTTTCTTTTAAACGTATCTTCTCTATTGTTTTCTAAAATTACCTGCCGGCATCGAGTTGTTTTGGCATGAACAGCAAGTGCGTTTTCCGGGGAAAGTTTAAGCGAAATTTTATCCACATCATCCAGGACATTAAATTCTTCAAGTTTTAGTTTTATAATGGCTTCGTCGTACCAGAACTTTAAACACTCCGGAAGAGTTTTTTCAGGTGCAATTTTAGAAATTTCCGCAAACCGTTTAAAGATTTTCTTTTCTGTATCCTGCATAAATCGGGTATATTTGGAAAGAACTTTTACCACATCTTTTACATTCATACATTTATCAAGACGTCTTTCTATTTTTACAATATCACTTCCGGAAATCATCTCAGTGCCATAATACGGACATTTTACACCCTTAAGTTTCTTAAGCGGATTTCCGGCAGAAGTGTTGGCTTCAAACGAAGGAGCCTTTATAAAACAGTCCGGGACATCTGAGTATAAATAACGCCTGTACAACTCCTTATGATTAAGCGATATGTTTTTTTGATCATTAATATTAACCGGTATAATCCGCATGATTTAAATATCCCTCAAAAATCATATCAAAACCACTAAGAGTGTGCAAGATTATTGCAAAATACTATTAATAAAAATAAATTGTTCTAATCCGCATTGATTTAGTCCGAATAATTGTTATAATTTATTATATGGACAGTTTTAGCGTTGGAAAAATTTTAGCAGGTTTAAGAAATCCGGAAATATACTTAAAAAAACTTAAGCAGGACGGAATCAATGCCGGAGAGAGCGGATTTAACACATCTCTATCCCAGCCGAAACCGGCTTTTACACCGAGTGTTCAGGCAACCGCAGCTTTAATGCAACAGCTTCAGATGAACCAGATTGCAAGTATGGACAGAGCAGTTTACATAAGAAACCTGCTGGGACTCCCGCAGACACTCGGACAAATCCTTCTTGCCGCCCAAAACCTGAAGAATCCGCTTAATGCAAATAATCTTTTATTAAACGACTTAAATCAGGATATTTTAAAAAACCAGAAAATTCTTGCACAACTGTTTGACGAAAATGCTGAAATTCCTTCGCTTTCGCAGAACATTCAATCTCAAATAGCAGGTGCACAAAAAGATACAGTAATGCTTATGTTCAGCGGCATGATACAGATGCCTGCAATCTCAGAATTGATACTCAAAAACAGTAAGCAGGCTGTAGCAAGTCTTATTATTGCTATGGCGTCAGCCTCCAAAAACGGTATGACCGGAGACCAGATAAGAGAAAATTTGAGTATAATAAATTCCTGCATTGCAATGGCAGAATCCGGAAATCCGACACAAACCTTAAAGAGTCTTATGCTCCTGTATCTGCCATGGCTTCCTTTAAATGAAGGGGTCGGATTTGATCTTGAAGTCACACCGCCTGACGGCGAAAATGAATCCAATGATTCCCAGCTTACCGTTCTTATCCAAACCCGGAACTACGGAAATGTTAAAGGCGTTTTTACTCTCACAACATCTAACTCGGTTGATATTTATATAATCTGTTCGGAAGATTTTCCAAAAAGAACTCTTCAAAAGAGTCTTATGGAAGAAAGTTCCTCTCATGCAATGAATTCGACTATTGATATTGAAGCGGTTGCGCCTAAAAACAAAAATTCAAACGAGACGCAGGAAGCAAAAGTTAATCTTTCAGCCACAAATGAAATGAACCCGTACCTTCTTCTTATGGCACATGCTTTTATAAGAAACACCATTTTTATAGACTCAAATTCGATTATTGAAGAGCCTGAAGAATCTAGCTCTTAAAAGGAATCCTTTTACCTAACTGATTTGCAAGAATAAGAGCTTTCTCAGCAAAAATCAACGGAAGGTGATTTACATCTCCCTGAATCGAAACAGAAGAACGATTATATGTCAGTCTTTCACTTGTACCGGCTATTATAAGCCCTTCTATTGTTTTAATAAATCTGTCATATATATTATCAATCGTAAGGTTTTTAACAAGCGTCTCATTCCTTACCGGAACAATTGCCCAGTTGATTCTGCCGCCTCTTACAAGAAACTCGTTTACCTGCTCAGGAATAATATTCAAATTATTAGGATTTGTATAAGCATCAAAAGATATTAAATCCGCACCGGCTTCTATCGGGAGCTTCCAGTCACATTTTTCAAAGCACTGAATCCCTGCTTTTGCATCAAAATCATGGATTTTAGAAATAACTTTCCCCATCATATTAATAATCACATCACGCGTAATATCTTCATTTTCACGCTTTACATCTCCGACTTTATACAGCAGCGGCTCTTCCAGCATAATAATAGGTCTTGTCTCCGGAGACAATTCTCTTATTTTACTTATTATCCATATCGCTTTTATACTTATTGCCTGAATAAGGACTTTCCGGTAGAATTTATCGGCAAGAAGCTGCGTCCCGTCTTTATTCACCATTCTTTGCGAAACAGTAAACGGACCTGTGAGATTTACAACTGTTTCAGAAGGCTTAATACGTTCAATTATCTGATAATACTTAGGGAGAAAAAAAGTGTTAAAACCGAAAGGTTCAAGATTTTCTTTTGCAGGATTATTGAAAGCTGCATCCATTAAGACGAGCTTTTGCTTTAAATCCTGTTCACTATCTCTAAAGATAATCTTTTTATCTTTAATATAAACGCCTGGGATGTTCATCAAAGTGCGTCTTATTATTGTTTCTTCAGCAGACACCTCCGGTAAATTCGCAAGGAAAGGGATATCTTCAAATAACTTTACCATCATCTTTGTCGCCGCTTTATCTGTTACATATGGCAGACTTCCTGTTGGTAAACATCTAAAAGGTTTCTTCATCTCAGCTCTTTCTCTTAAAAAAACGTGCCGATTATAGTATACCGGCACGTTATTAAAACTTTTTATAACTATGCTTCGGTTTCTTCCAATTCTTCAACAGTTTCTTTTACTACTTCTGATGCAGTAACAATAACTTTTAATTCTGTCTTAACTTTAGAAGTTAATTTAATTAACATTGTAAATTCACCGATTTTGTTAATTGGTGCATTCAAAGAAACAGTCTTTCTGTCAACTTCAATGTTGTGTTTTTCTTTTAATTCTTCGCATAATTTTTTAGTGGTAATTGTACCGAACAATTTACCGCTCTCGCCGGCTTTTGCGGAAAGTTCGATTGAACCGATTTTTTCGATTTCAGCAGCCTTAGCCAGAGCTTCCTGATGTAATTTTTCCTGCTTAGCCTGAAGTCTTGCAATATTTTGTTCTCTGTTTTTCAAAGCGCCTTCAGTAGCGATTTCAGCGTAATTTTTAGGGATAAGATAGTTTCTTGCGTAACCGTCTTTTACGTTTACTACGTCACCGGCTTCGCCGATATTTTGAACTTCTTTTTTCAATATTACTTGCATATTCTTTTTTCTCCTTTAACTATTATTGGGCTAGTATAACTTTTATCATAAACAAAAAAAGATGAAATGTCGAGTACCCATGCTTTTTGAGCTTAAAATAAGTTAACGTAATCTGAAATATTCCCCGCTCCGGATGTAAATGCTTACATTTTTTATATTCTTGTAAGTTGTCAGTCATTGCAAGGGGTAAATATATCGGGCTGGTATTAAGACCTCCTGAAGTGCCGTCATTGCGAGGAGCGGAAGCGACGCGGCAATCCATTCTATTTAATTGTCACTTTTCCCCTCGCCCCTTGTGGGAGAGCGGATTTTCGGTAGGGCGACGGCTTTGCCCAGCCCGTAAGGTGGAGGAAAGCTGTGAACTTTCCGACACCCCGAATAATCCAAGAGAGGGAGCAGCCGTTCTTGAGCCGGAAGGCAAAAGTTACGGATGCGGGTGAGGGGTTTTTGTTCTGGATTGCTTCGGGCTAAATGACTACTCCCTCGCAATGACGCCCGATTTATAGGCTTATCGACTAACCTAATTTATTTACCCCAGTAATGACGCCAACTAGTAGTTTTGCCGACCAGCCCAAACATTTACCCCCGCAATGACGCGGAACTTTTAGGCTTACTTCATACCTGAAATCTTTTACCAATTACAAATTATTTATTGCCGTTATCACGACTTCTGCTGCTTCTTCGGGCTTCATTGCAGTTTTTTCGTCTGTTTCACGGATTTTAAATTCTACATTACCTTCCGCAATTGATTTTCCGACAATAATCTGATAAGGGAACCCGATTAAATCAGCGTCTTTAAACTTAACTCCGGCACGTTCGTCTCTGTCGTCAATCACAACTTCTGCGCCGTGTTTTTTGAGAGTAACATAAATATCATTTGCAACTCTCATTTGCTCTTCATCCTTTGTGCTCACCGGAATCACTATTGCATGATAAGGCGCAATTGCCAGAGGCCATTTGATACCGTGCTCGTCATAGTGTGCTTCAACTGCAGCAGCAGCAGTTCTTGAAATCCCGATACCGTAGCATCCCATAATATACGGCTGGGTTTTGCCGTTCTGATCCAGATAAACCGCATTCATCGGCTTAGAATACTTTGTACCGAGCTGGAAAATATTACCGACTTCGATACCTCTTGTAACTTTAAGCGGCTTACCGCACTGCGGGCAAAGTTCTCCGGCTTCTACAAGACGTATATCCGTAACTGTCTCCGGCAGCTTTACATCCAACGCCCAATTGTATCCTACACCGTGTTTGTCTTTTTGGTTAACTCCGATTACAAAATTCTTCATATCTTTTACAGTTTCATCGGCTATAACAGTAATTTCATAACCGTTATATTCCTTCAAACCCTGTGGTCCGATGAATCCTTTTGCGGCATCAAAACCGTTTACCCCCATCATCTCTTCAATCTCGCCTGCAGTTGCAATCCTTATATCAGAACCGCCGGCTGCATTCATAAGCTTGGTTTCTTCTACCTGCTTATCTCCTCTTATTAAGGCTAAAACCGGTTTCTTATCCACAATATAAACCAGAGTTTTAACAATCAGTGTTGAAGGAATCTTTAAGAAATCACAAAGCTCTTCAATTGAATGTGTTTCAGGCGTATCAACAATTTTGGCAGATGTCCACTCTCCTGTTATATTAGCTCCTGCAGGTAGTTTTGAAACAGCGTGGTTTGAATTTGCGGAATAATCGCAGCTGTCACAATAAAACACATCGTTTTCACCTGCATCAGTATCAGTAATTACCATAAACTCATGGCTTACACTTCCGCCGATTGCGCCTGAGTCAGACTGAACCATTTTGGTATTTAATCCGCAGCGTTTGAATATTTTTGTATAAGCTTTTGCCATATTTTCATATTCTTTTTCCAGTCCTTCCTGAGTCATATCAAAGCTGTAGGCGTCTTTCATAATAAATTCCCTGCCTCTTAAAAGTCCGAAACGCGGACGGACTTCGTCACGGAATTTTGACTGAATCTGGTATAAATTAACCGGTAATTGTTTGTAAGATTTTAAACCATCCCGCGCAATAGAAGTAATAATCTCTTCATGAGTCGGACCTAAGCACATTTCACGGTTATGTCTGTCTCTCAAGCGCATAAGTTCCTTACCGTAAACTTCCCATCTGCCTGATTCTTCCCAGAGTTCTTTTGGCTGCACAAACGGCATCAAAAGTTCCTGAGCCCCGGCTGCGTCCATTTCTTCACGAACAATATTTTCAATTTTCTTCAAAACTCTCCACATAAGCGGTAAATAATTATATACCCCGGAGGTGAGTTTTCTTATATATCCGGCTCTTACAAGCAATTTATGAGAAATAACCTCTGCATCAGAAGGAAATTCTCTTAAAGTCTGTACAAACAATTTTGACATTTTCATGGTTTCATATTCCCCTTTAATATTTAATATACGTAAATTTTATCATGAAAAGAGAAAAGGCAAAATTATTAAAGATAGACAGCTTTTATTAAATACTGTAATATAAATCTGTAGGGCTTGCACAATGCAACTTCGTTACACACAATTTTCAGAGAAATTGAACGAAAGGAGGCAGGCTATGGTTGACAAAATAATAATGCTACTACTGGCTTTTTCAATCGCAGTAATAGCATTAAAATTGATTCAACTGTAGGGTGCAGAGGGCTCTTAAGGCTAGCTTAACTCTTAGGAGCACCGCCCTACTTTTATATTATTTACTATATTGCAATGTTTGTCAAGCTTACGACGTATAAATAAAAATACATGTAAATTGCCCGATAAAGTTATTGCACAAAAAAACATAGTGTGATAGAATTATCTTACGGAACGGATTTTACCCTTCAAAGTGTGATCTGTTTTGTGTGGTATTAGAAAAGGGGTGGCTATGCTAGTTTCTGCAATATCTACAAATAACAACAACGGCTATAATGTAAGCAGTAATATGCCTTTCTACAACAGCCGTAGCAATGAAACTATCGGAGATACGGCGTTTAATTCCCTAACCCCTAATAAAAAAGTTGTCAGTCAGGATAAAACCCCTCAGGTTTTTGATAATATTAATGAATGGCAAAACTTCTGCCACAAACAGATTTTAGGCGAAAAACTCAACGTAATAGCTTAGTTTTTAAATATGAAAAAGGGTTTGATTTTAGGTTTTTTTGACGGCGTGCATATAGCTCATCAGGCTGTTATTACTTCTGCCGTAAATTATGCGGAATACCCTGTCCTTATTACTTTTAAAGACTCTCCGGCAAAGTATTTTAAGAGGGAATATAAATACATTTATCCGCGGCATAAATCTGTTGAAAAAATCAAAACGCTTGGCGTGAAAGAAGTTGTGGAGCTTGATTTTGAAGAGATTGCTAATATAAGCGCCGAAGAATATCTGAAATTCTTGATAGAAAAATACAATCCTGTCTCAATCTCCACCGGTTTTAATCACACCTTCGGCAGAAACAAATCCGGAAATCCGGAGTTTCTTGAGGCATGCCGGAAAAAATACGGATATGAGTATTTTTGCGTTGAGCCGCAAAAATATAATGGCGAAGTTGTAAGCTCTTCCCTTATAAAAGACTTTTTACAAGAAGGAAAAATAGAAGTTGCAAACAGGCTTTTAGGGAGCAATTTTTCACTGGAAGGCGAGGTTGTACATGGCGCTCAAATCGGGAGAACAATCGGGTTTCCGACTGCAAATATAAAATATCCTGATGAGATTGTGCGTATTCCGTTTGGAGTTTATGCAGGAAAAACCCAATTTGGCGCCGCCATAATCAACTGGGGCATGAAGCCTACTGTACACAACACTAAAGAGCCTGTTGTTGAGGCTCATATTATCGGGTTTAGCGGAAATCTCTACGGTGAAACAATAGAGCTTGAAATTATAAAAAAAATACGGGATGAAAGGAAATTCGATTCGCTTGAAGAATTGAAAATACAGATAAATAAGGACAGGGAAGAATGCTTAAAGTTGTAATTATAGGCTACGGCGAGATGTTCACCAATCTTATAGCGGGAACTCTTGATGCAGGATGTGAAATTGCCGGAGTTTTAAGGAAAGATACGGTTAAATACCACCCTCTCTGGAAAAAATTAAGAGATTTAATCAATCCGTCTGTTGAATATAATTACATAAAAAGTTATTCTATTCCGGAGATTGAGGCAAGGGGAGTAAATACAAAAGAATTTAAGAATGCGCTTTTAAAGATTAATCCCGATATAATTCTTGTTGGTTCGTGGGGAGAAAAAATCGGCAAAGAAATATATGATTTACCAAAAATTGCAGCGATAAATGCACACCCTTCACTGCTTCCAAAATACAGAGGTCCTAATCCGTATTTCTGGACAATCAGGAATCAGGAGCAGGAAAGCGGGGTTACTTTTCACCTTATAGACAAAGGGCTTGATACCGGCGCAATTCTGGCGCAGGAGGAGATTAAAATTTATCCTTCCGACACCGGAAAATCTTTGAAAGAGCGGACTGTACTTCTTGCCCGCGGTGTGGTTTGCGACCTTTTAAATGCCTTGAGGGAAGATGTTATAATCCCTCTCCGGCAAAGAGAGGACAGGGCAAGTTATTTTTCACATCCGGAGGAATTGGAACTTAATTTTACAGGAAGTGCAGAAGAAAACGATGCTCTTATAAGAGCAATTTATCCGTGGGGTGAAGCGTATTTTTACCATAATGATACCTGTTTTGCAGTAAAAGGTCACAGGACGGAAATTTTTGAAAACAATACAACATATAAAGAAGCAGGAACTATTACTGAGATTGATTCAAAAAATCGTACAATAAGCGTTTTATGCGGAAACAATAAAATTATAAAGTTTAATATAATCTTATATAAACACATTGACCGGCTGTTTACCGGAAACTATATAAAAAGAGAAATGAAAGAAGGAGATATTCTCTAAAGCTTATCCCATTCTCCGTTTTCAATAAGCTTTCTTATCTCAGCTTTGACATCCATATCATCGGTTTTTGCCTGCAGTTCTTTTATTAATTTTTCTTTTTCTTCCGCCGTAAGATTTGCAATATGAGAATTTTGGCCGGTCATTTGTTTTATTTGCTCTATAGTTGGTTTCTTTTTAGCTCTTACGGCAAGAATTGCGGCTGTCGCAACACCTGCCGCTGCAAGGATTGCAAGCGCAACTTCCGGTGAGACGGTATTATTTTTGTCCTTCCGGTTGTTTTTCTTTCCGTCAGACATTATTGCATAATCCTCTGTTTTGACTGGTAAAACTTCAATAGACATATTTTTAACCTTTCTATATATATAAAAACATTCCGGTAAGAAAAATTGCTGACTCAGGTAAATTCTTTTTTAAACAAGCTTATGTTAAAATATTTTTATGACAGAACTTGCACTGAGAAATTATGCTCATTTAGGCGACGCTATCTGGGAGATTTTTGTAAGAGAGTATGTTATTTACAAAACCTCTAATCCGAAAACTCTCCACAAACTTACTACAGAACGTGTAAATGCGACATTTCAAGCCGATATGCTGCATTTTATTGAAGAAGATTTGGCAGAAGAAGAAAAAGAACTTGCAAGACGCGGCAGAAACCTGCCGATACCCGTCGGGCGCAAGGCAATACAGAATACTTACCGCCCGGCAACAGCATTTGAAGTTCTAATAGGGTACTGGTACCTGCATAACAAAGACCGGCTAAATTTTTTCTATAACAAATTTAAATCAACAGAATTCTTCAAGTAATACTAATTTATCCCGAGCTCACCGTTAATTCTCTCCTGATAATCAAGTAATATCGGACTGTCCGGCTGCTCCTGCGCCAGTACATTTAATTCCTTTCTTGCAAGAGCAAGATAGCCAGTATCATAAAGAATTATAGCCTTAAGTAAATTTGCCTCAAAAAAATTATCTTGTAATTCTTCAAGCGCTCTTTTGTAATGTTTTTCAGAGTAATACAGATTTGCAAGCGCAAAATGATAATTCCTGTTATCAGGGCACAGGGTAATTGCATGATTGTAATACTGCTTGGCAAATGTTGTATCTCCCTGCTTAAAATATATATTTGCAAGATTAAAATAATATTCATCGTTTTTCGGCGCAAGTTTTATAGCACGCATTACAAAATCCTTTGCCGCTTTAAAGTTCCCCTGATAACTTTCTACCGCTCCGCAGAAGTTTAAAAGTTCGGGATTTTCATTATCTTCCGAAAGCTTATTTAAAAGCTCTATACACTTATCTTTTTTATTCCGTGCATAATATACCTGTCCGAGAGTCAACAAAATATCCTGATTATCAGGCTCTTTTTCCAGTGCCTTATACAAAAGCTCTTCTGATTTTTCAAATTCTTTTTTATTATAAAAAGCCCGTGCCTGCTCAAGATATATCTCTGCATCAGGATTTTCTATATTGTACTCAAAAATCTCATCAAACTTGCCCTGTTTATTTAATAATTTTAAAATTCTTACAAGATCAGAAAGATTACGGGAAATGCAATATATATTTTTAGCAGTCTGCTCCGCCTCAGGAAGAGCATTCTTATCAATAAATATTTTCTCCAGAAGTTTTAAAGCCTCTATATGCTCCGGATTCTTATCCAAAATCTGTTCTATATAACCCAGCGCCTTTTCTTCATTTTGCATTTTGTAATACAAATCCGCAATCTCAAGAAGAAGTTCCGTACTGCTGTTATCCTCTTCCAGAGCTTTATAAAAGACTTCTATTGCACGCTTATAATGTCCTCTGTTCTTTAAGGTAAAACCTTCCTGTAATAAATTTTTAATCATGTTTCGTCAACTTTATCAGTCTTGAGACTGCATCCTTTTCTGTTTTCTCTTCTTCTTCCTGTTTGTTAATTATAACCAGAACTTCGTCCTCACTTGACATTTTTAAATTATTTCTGGCAATAGCCTCAAGCCCCGTAACATTTGAAAAATTCTTTATATTATCCTGAAGCTGCTCATTCAAAGCTTTTGCGGCATTTCTTGTCTTTGTAATCTGAACAATTTTAGCCTTATATGAAACTATTTTAGAAATGTTTAAAACCGCGCTTACCGTAATCTGAAACAAACACAGAAGCAGAATTATGGTAAGAAAAGAGTAATAAAATCCGTTTGAGGATGAAGTCTTTGGAACTTTTTTCTCATCCCGCCTTTTTTTATCCGTATTTATAACTCTTTTAGGGCGTTTCTGCTCCCTTGCGTATCTTTTCATAAGTTAATTATATAAAATTTTCGGGTTAATTACAACTTAAATCCGGTAGAAAAACTTACGGCGGAACTTCTCCCCCCGTTCGCGTAATAAGACTGCGCTACACCCAGTTCAAATTTCAATGAATCAGCATATTTTTTGAGTGCCGGACTGTATACAATAGTGATTTCATTTTTATTCTTAGGCGCATTTACATAATTTGTAAAACTGTCTTTTAATGTCAATTTATCAGTAATATGCCATTCCGGCGTAACACTTACCGTTCCGTATTGCGAGCCTATATCCTGAGAAGCCGAGCGTTTAAATTTTGTCTCAAAAGAGAAAATCTTTGGCGCGTCATACCTTAAAAAAACACCGGTTGATGACTCCATTTGTGAAAGAGACAATTCTTCACCCCAGAGAGTTCCGTAAGTTATACCTTTAAAGCTTTCGGACAGAGTCCCGCTCAAAGGAAGTATATCCTTCAGATTATTTCTTGTTACTGCCGCCCTTGCAAGGGCACTCCTGGGCGTGTTTGTATTTGACATAATATTTAATATTTTTACCGGTATAGTTACCGAACGCTGCGGAATATTAACTTGCGGCTTTTCAATATCATCATCCAGATAAATTGTCTCTACAGGATTATCATCATACTCAACCTGTCCTTGCAGCTTATATGTTTCTACAACCGGTTTAACTTCCGGTTCTTCTGAAAATACCGGAAGAAAATTCATAAATATTAAAACCGTAATTAATAATAATTTGCGCATAGCTACATTGTAGATTAAATAAAAGCGGTTTTCAATTATTTTTTGCCTGATTGGAGAATATTATTTTCTCTCAATTTAAAAGATAAATTAGTAAGAGTTTTGAAAATAGGAGATATTTTTATGAAAAAAAGTTTGTTAATTTTATCAATGGGGGTGTTTATGGTTTCAAACAGCGCTTTTGCAGCAGAAAATATTGCAGTTGTCGACTTACAGAAAGTTGTAAGCAATTCTGCACAGGTTAAACAATTGAAACAGGAACATGAAAAGAAGATGGAAGAATTAAACAAAATTGTCATAAATGCGCGCGGGGAAATTTCAAACACAACTGACAGCACAAAGATTTTACAATTGGAAGAAAAATATACTAACGAATTTAATACCAAAAAGGCGGCGCTCGAAAAAGAATACAGCAGCAGGTTAAATGCTATTGAAAAAAATATAAAAGATGAAATTGCTAAAAAAGCTCAGCAGGACAAGTATGATTATGTATTTGCAAAAAGTGTCCTCCTCTACGGCGGGAAGGATATTACAAATGATATAAAGGTTAAATAAATACAAGTTTATAACACTCAAAAAACTACTGCATTTTGAGTTTTTAAACGTTACAAACTCACCCCAGCATTGAAACATTTGTTTTGCCGAACTTGGCAGACAAATCATCAATATGGTGAATCAAATATACAAAAGGTTCCAAATCTTTTTCATTTAAATCTATGATAGCTCCCCAGTCAGTTCTGGCGTGATGGGCTGCTATCATTTTTGCAACCCGCTTAAATCCGGCAGTCATGCATATTGAAAATCCGTATTGCGAGTGAGAAATCCATTCTTTTCTAAAGTTTTCATCATAATCTATTAAACCGGATTCCGTATCAACTTTATATTCAAAGATTTTTCCTATATCGTGCAAAAGACAGGCTGCATATACTTCATCGTGGTTAACACGTTGAAAAAATATACTCATATTAACTTCCGCATATTTCAAACATTCCAGAATATGAACCATAAGCCCGCCTATATAATTGTGATGCATTAGCTTTGCGGCAGGCATAATAAGAATCCTCTCCCTGTTCTTTGTATAAATATCTCTGACAAATTCTCTTAATTTTTCATCTTTAATCTTATCTATATATTCACAAATTGCGCCGTACTCTTGCTCCCGCTCTTCTTCATTAAGACCGGTTTTTGCCTCTTTTATCAGCTCAAGAGCCGATATAAGACAATTATTATATTTCTCGTTAAAAGAACCGGACACTATTCTCAAAAGATTTCCGCACCTGAAAAGTTTTGAATCCATTCTGTTTAATGCTTCTTCCCACAATATGCAGTTTAGAAGCTCACCGCTCTGTGAATCTTTGAGCTGCAATTTACCCATTTTGCTTCCTGATTTAGTATCTCCTATAGAGAAAGTAACAACTTCATAAATTATATCGGTGCTAAACATTCTATTCTCCTGATTGTTTCTTGATTATAGCACAAAAAAAGAATTGAATATTGCTTCAATTCTTCCTTGTTCCTTTCACAAATACAAAGATTAGCTTCTTTTGTCATCTTTGTTTTTGTTGTCCTTATTGACACTTTCAACAGCATTTCCCAGCATACCGCCGGCGACTCCGCTTGCTGCCGCATAAAGCCCGCAAACAAGAGGTGCAGCAGCTCCGCCGCTGAGAATAGTAACAGCACCAAGTCCGATAAGAGCGCCGATACCGACACCCTTTGCGGTTTCATGTGCTTTAAAAGCGACAGTGTCAACCTTTGGAGCAGATTCAGGAACAGTTGTTGTCATTTTCACATTCCTGTTCCCCTTCATTTTTGAGACAGCACGAGCCGGCTCATAATTTCGGATAGCAGAGATTTTCATAACCTTACCCTCTTTTATAACACACCCTAGCACATTACTATAAATATAAGAATTTGTCAATACTTTCTACATGATTTTTTACATTAGAACACATTTTTATACAGTTGGAGAATATATTTTTTCTTTAAATTATCTATTATAAATATTGCTATGATATATAATTACAACGAAGATTACCAGTACGACAGCTGTGTTTCGCAAGGAGTTTGTTCGGTTAATCCCAGAACATCTTCTTTGCAGGAAGTGCTGATTCTATATTTAAAACTTGCGTCTTATTATGCTCTAAAACTCTATGAAAACGGAGTAAACGATGAAGACACCAGAAAAATGATATTGAATACTATATCGGTTCTAGTTTCAAACTTTGAATTTTCCGAAAAAGATTTCAAAGTTTTAACCGGCGGATTTAATAAAATACTGCCGTCTCTCATAAAAAAATATGAAGAAACTTGTAAAAACAATAATATTGTACCGGAATGCCTGAAATCCATTTTAAAATTTAAACAGAGCTCGGATATCGTAAAATCAATAAGATTTGGAGAGAAAGAATTTTTAAAGGAAGCCAAATCTCTTAGTCCGGAAACAAGAGACCTGTATAAAATACTTTTTGTACTCGCTAAAAGTATTTGCATAAATGTACTTGATCTGGAAAGTTTTGATATTGAAGACAGTGACGGATATATTTCCATTCTTAGACTGTTAAACACACTTAACACCGGTAAGAATGATACAGAAGGTCTCAAAAAAATCATAGAAGAAATCTCTGTTAAAGATAATAAATTAATGGAGACACTTCAAAACGCAAAAGAAGAGCGTTACGGAAAACAGCGCTTATGCGAAGTCTCATACACCACAACACCGGGTAAAGCTGTCCTTGTTGTCGGCTCTAATATCAGAGAATTAGAAGATATTCTTGAAGCATTAAAAGATAAGAATATTGATGTTTATACTCACGACGAGATGATTCTTGCAAATACATTCCCGAAGTTTGGGGAATATAAACATTTGAAAGGACAATTCGGTCAGGGAATAGAAAACTGCCTGCTAGATTTTGCAACATTTCCCGGACCTATTGTACTTACCAGACATTCTTTATATAACGTAAAGCATCTGTACAGAGGGCTTTTGTATACTACTGATTTCGCTACTTCTAAAGGAGTTATTCCTGTAAAAAACAGAGATTTTTCCGGTGTAATTGAAGCGGCACAGAATGCAAAGGGATTTAAGAGAGGTCGACAGTGCGAAACCGTAAACGTAGGATATGATTATGAAAAGCTTATGGAGAGAATAAAGCTTTACGAAGGCAAGTATAAGCAGGTTTTTGTAATCGGACTCGGAGCTTATACGATGGAACAAAAAGCTTATTTTGAGAAACTGCTTGCAAAAACTCCGGAAGATATTCTTGTCATTTCTCTTTCGTATTGTATTCAAAGAGAAAATATAATATGCCTTAACGCCTGTTTTGACGCATTTGCCCTGACAAAAATCGCATCCTCTCTGACCAATGAGTTATCAATTCCGATCTCGGTATTTTTCCCTAAATGTGACAGACACTCTATTTCACAAATGATTTATCTGAACCAAAAGCCGGATATAACTATTTACGCAGGGAAATGTACACCAATTATGTTAAATCCGAACATGATGATAACATTAAAAAAGGTTTTTAATATTAATACCCTTACATCGGTCAAAAAAGATCTGGATAAGATTGTTAACAGAGAATAAAGTTTCTTATCAATCCCGGTACGGTACGGAAAGTTTTCCGTTAGGCTTTTTTGTTTACCTGTCTCTTTACTTTTCCATACTGCTGAATTTTAGATTCATAGAGATGGTTATAATATTTTCTTGCATCTCTTGCACGGTATTGCGGATTTGTTTTTTTCTCCTGTTGAATTTTTGCCTCTGCTTTTCTAATCATTGAGATAATGTCTTTCACCTCAAACATACGGGTATTATCAACATTGCGCTTCTTGAGCAAATAGTTTACATACTTTTTATTATTGCCGTTAACCAGTAAATAAAGGTCTAACACATCTTTGTTTGAAGAATTTATGCGGTATTTGCCCGCTGCCCTGTCAGTTTTTCTTGTATCGGCTATTGATGAGAAAATCTCAGGCAGTATGCCGAGACGGATTTTTGTTGCATAAGCTCCAAATGCATCCTGTTGTTTTGCGTATGTTTTAGGTCCCAATTTTGATGAGATGATTTCAAAAATATTCTTTTTGATTTCTTCCTTATTTGCTTTCTTTTTCGCCGCAAGCATGGGTTGCTTTTCTACAGCCGAAATTTCTGACTCATAAACTTCCCGCATCTTTTTATCCGGAGCCTCTATTACATTAATGTCTTTAGATTCTGCTTTCTGAACTTTTTTTACGGTTTCAGCCGGCTGCATAATTATTTCAGGTTCTGTTTTGATTATTTCAATTTCAGGTTCAAATGCCGCGGACGCAGATTTAACAGCGGAAACTCCACGATTTTCCACCTTTCTGTATTCAAGAATTTTAATATCATTAATAATTTTTCTAACAAGTTTTCTTAGCACGGATTCCTTTTTTTGATATCCGTATTTTATTGCATCTTTTTTTCTTTCTCTTGTCATTTCGGTTTCAAAGAACGGATTCTCCAACTCATTTTTTAATGTTTCAATCCTTTCCCGACCGTGAGTTTGTTTAATAATATTTTTTGCATTATGACTGAATATCGCAAGTTTTTGGGCAGGAATTAACTTGAGTATTTCATTCATACTGTTAATTGAGATAATGTCATAGACAGAATTATCTACAAAATCCTGCATAAATTTTCTTGCATATTTATCATTATCTAAAGTGTCATATAATTTTTTTAATTCATTAAACTGTTTAACCTGCAGTTCATTATCTTTATGGGGAACTCTTATTCTTCCCAGAATCTTTAAAATAGCTATACGCATATTAATATTTTTTTCATTACAAGTTTTGAATATATCAAACAAAGTAGTATCAGCACCCATCTGTAAAAGAGGCTTATCTATATAAAAATGAGTAGCAATATATTCAAGGAACTGCCGTCCTGCTTTAGAATAATTTTCTACAAAATTATCCGCATTGAAAATCTCTGTATCAGGTAGTAAAAATTCTTTATGTAAATTTTTGTTTATATATAAAATATCATATTTTTTACGGTCATAAGTTCCGTTTGTAACCATTTCATCAAGATTTTTTACAACATCTTTATTATCCCGGTTTAGTTTCAAATAAGATTTGTATTTGGAGTAATTCTTCATGTATTCTTTAATGTTTGACGATTCAAGAAGTTCAGGAATCATACCTCTGTAAACATTATTATGATATGACAAAACTTCACGGTTAATTCTATTTGCGAAATTAACACGTTTTGATTTATTACCCGCAACTGCAAAGATTCTGTACAGTTCCGCAAGAGTGCCGGTAAAATTCGTGGTTAAATCGTTGTGTGCATTCTCCGGAGACTTTATCATTTTATATATTTTATTAACCAGCTGCGAATCTTCTTTTATATCCG
Organism: Candidatus Gastranaerophilales bacterium; assembly: GCA_944324185.1. Classification (GTDB taxonomy): domain Bacteria; phylum Cyanobacteriota; class Vampirovibrionia; order Gastranaerophilales; family Gastranaerophilaceae; genus CAG-196. The sequence continues at coordinate 29,502 of CALUVI010000016.1, forward strand.
CTTTTCGATAATAGTTATCTTTATTATACCTGTCGCTTAAGTTTCTAAAGAAACGGACTCTTCTATCCGAAGCATTTTTTGTCAGATTAATAATATCTTTTCTGTCCTGCTGCAAAATTGCAGAAATAATTTCTGCGCTGTGCTTTCTTTCTATTATTGCAGCTTTACTTAAAATACCAAAACCTTTAAATTGTACATTATCAGATACGCTATTTATATTGTTAATTGAATTCATTTTATATACCCTTGCCTTTAACTGTTTTATTTTCACTAAAACACGTAAATAGATATTTTGCTATTTAATTTTGCAAAAATTTACAAATTGTTTAAATAATTAATACAAGCTTTTTCAGATGTGTAGTTTAAAATTGTTGAATAAGTATTTTTAAGTATTTCATTTTGATTTTTGAAATTAATTATATTATCTATTATTCCGGCTTTCCAGAAATATCCGTTCTCCCCGTCTTTAATTATCCCACATACACCGTCTCTTTCCGTACAAACGGTAATACATCCTGATGCCATTGCTTCAAGATACACCATTCCAAAAGTTTCATTCACGCTCGGAAGCGCAAAAATATCGGATTTTCTCATCTCTTCCAAAACTTTTTCATGTTCAAGCCAGCCTAAAAACCGCGTTTTTGAAGAGAGTTTTTTTAAATTCTTCAATTCCCTCCCATCTCCGATGATTGTCAAATCAACATCAAGTTTTTCACACTCTTTTATAACTTTATCCACATTTTTCCGCTTAATGAGATTTGCGCAGGTAAGAACTTTGACTTTCCCCTCCGGCTTCCATTCCCTTTTTACGATTGCAGAGTCAACGCCTGAAAAACAAACGAAAGTTTTTCCCTCAAATTCCGGATAGAGTTTCAGAAATTTCTTTTTTATGACCTCCGAGCGGCATGCAATTTTTTCGGCATTTCTGTAAGCACGCTCAAGTTCCGGCTTAAAATAAATTGAATACAGCGGATTTGTCAAAACTTCCAGATCAGAGACATGAACTCCTGCCGTGAATTTTAACCCGAGCCTGTTTGCAAAGATAATTCCGGAGGGCATGTGTGCAACAACTTTATCCGGCTTAAATTCCGTCTTTATTTTTTCCCTTATGTTTCCCCAAAACGGCAAAAAATAGTTAATATTTTCAACATTTTCATAAATTCCGCTTTTATAGAAAGGTTTTTTTCTTATAAACGAATTGAAAATAAAATTCGGCTTGATGACTTTAACCTCATGCCCGAGTTTTTCCCACCCCCGGACAAAATTCAAAATAGTCCGCGGTGTAAATTTTTCATCCTCATCTACCGGATACAAATCTGTAATAACAAGAATTTTCATCAGATATCGCTGTATTTGTTCCTTTCAAAACACAAAATATTAATCAGTGAAAATAACATTACAACAACAAGCAGGACAACAGCAAGCGCGGATGCGTACCCCAGATCAAGATTCTCAAACGCCCTTTCATAAATATAATAAACAATTGTTTTGGTGGAATTCAAAGGACCGCCTTTTGTCATAACATAAATTTCCGCAAAAACTTTCATGGCGGAAATCGTGCTTATTGTTGATACAAGCGCAATTGTAGGCATTATATGCGGAACAGTTACGGTCAGATGTTTGGTGAGAAAATTCGCCCCGTCAATGTCGCACGCCTCATAAAGTTCCTGCGGAACACCCATAAGAGAGGCAAGATAAATCATCATATAATACCCGATACCTTTCCAGATAGTAACAACCGCAACGGAAAAAAGCGCCCAGTTGGTATCCACAAGCCAGCCTACCGGTTTAATATTGAACAAAGACAAAACATAATTTAAGACTCCCTGATTTGCGTAAAGCCATTTGAAAGCAATTGCCGCAACAACTATCGATACAATTACCGGAAGATAGAGAAGAATCTTGTAAAGAGTTAACCCTCTGATTTTCCGGTTAATTAGAATTGCAAGAAACAGAGGAAAAATTACCAGAAAAGGAACTGCAATAATCAGGTACAAAAATGTATTAAACATGACCTTATAAAATACAGGCTCCTTAAAAAGTTTTATATAGTTATCAACACCGCAGAACGACGGATGATAAAGACTTGATGAATAATCAAAAAAGCTCAGCCCGAAAGTTTGAAAAAACGGTATAAAAAAGAAAACCATTAATACTGCAAGTGCAGGAATCAAAAACAAATACGGCGTATATTTTTTATAATAATTCATAAACTGATTATCTCATCGGAACCGTTTCCGGTCAATACTTTCTACCGGAAACAGGTAATGTCTGTTTTATATTATATACTTTTCAAAAATTACAAAAGATTATAAATTTTATTATATCTTTCTATAATTTTAAACGTCCATCCGGAATCGTACTCCATAGCGTTTTTTATAAGCAAATTCCAGCTTCCTTCATTTTGATTATACATATTTAGAGCTTTTTGTACTGTCAAATAAAAGTCATTAAACACATCCTGATTTTTGTTATTCTGTGTCTTAAAACCGCATCCGCGGGTCATATCATCAAAAATATCATATATTGTGTCGTTATATATACCAAATCTTGAAGCAACAGGAACACATCCGTATTTCATTGCGGTATAATGACCGTACCCGGTCGGATTTTCTTTTGCCGGAAACAGAGCAATATCTGCCGCGGCATAGAATTGCGGCTGATTTACATTTCCGTCTATAAACATCCATCTGCCGTCAAGACTCTTGTTTTTTTCAAGAAACTCCACCCAGGAAACCACATGCGGATTTTCAAGTCCTGAAGGAATATTTACAATAATCTGAACATTTTGATGCAAATTGAGGAGGTTAAGCAAAACCGCAAGCCCAATATCTGCACCGGTTGAAAATATATCCGAAGAAAATTTTGAAAAAATAAGAGGCGCATCAACAGACGAATCCAGAAAGCCGCGAATGGTGTAATTTTTATCTGCAAATAGTTTAGAGCTTATAAAATTAATTTTTACCCTTGCACTTGAGAATTCCCGTACAACAAAATTTTTGTTCCTGACTCTGTAATCACGAAAGTTTTCGGCAGTAAAATCCTGTATAATTTCAGCCGGTTCCGCTTTGTGACCATATAGAACGTATGTGCTTTTGCTTTTTGTTTTTACAATGCTGTTATAGAATTTTCCGGATAATTCCGGTTTTGTTAAAAGATCTTTATAATAAGTCTTAGAAACAGCAATCCAGCAATTAGTATTTTTGAGCGTATAAGAAATCGGATTATAAACCAAATCATCTTCTATCATCATCTGTGGGAATAATTTTTGAATCTGCAAATTTAATTGTTTTATCTCGGATTTATAATTCACAATCTCATCATCGCCGGCATTACTGAACTGTTCATAATTTCCGCAAATAAACTCAAGAGCTTCATCCGGATTATCCGAACTTTTAGGAAGCGCACAAAGTGAAGCTATTCCCTTTTTTACAATTTTATTTTTAAGCAGCTTTTTTAAAATTTTTTCATCTGCAAAATTAATTACAGCCCGGAAAGAATCTGTTTTTAGATTATTAAAATCCGTAAAATCCTGTATAACCTGCATAATCTTTATCCTGAGCGGATAAGCCGGTTCAAACTCCGCTCCGAAAAAGAACGGTAGATTGTCCGCCTGTACAATATCAGGGTCAAGTTCTTTTATAACAAGCCGTGCCGCTTTCATAAAAGGTGCAAGGAAACCGAAATCCGAACGTTTTTTCCCCGCAAAAGTCTCCGAATACAATCCGAAGATTTCCACATGCTCAACCGGTTCTTCTATTCTGTATAAAGAAGCACTATGCATTCTATTTTGCATAAAGAAGCTGACATCTTTTTCTAAATCTTCAAGCCCTTCAATGTTATCGATCGGAACAAGAACTTTTATAATTTTATCCGGATATTGCTGCCTGAAAGCAGATATAAAGTCCAGAGGAGGCTCTTTAACAGTAAGATAAATAATTTCTTTAAGCTCGTTCTCCTTTTTGGCAGAAGAAAAAATAGAAAAGCGTCTTCTTAAGAAGCGAAAATATAATTTAAAATTATGAACCAATACGCTGTCTTTAAAACTCTCTTCAGTAATTTTGTTTTCAGAAGAACTGTATATTGCGTCCAGTTCATCTGTATGATTTTCTTTGTCTTTGTTCTCTTCCATAGGCTTTAATGTATTATAACTGAATGATTTGAAACAAGTCAACAATCATTTGGATTATTAACACTTTATAACTGCTTTCAAATAATATAGATATATGGCTATTGACAAGTGTAAACATATAGAGGTATACTCTAATTACTATGAGAAGCATACTATTTGGATTAACAAACAATTCATCCTCCTCCTGCTCCAAGTTTCAATCGGGACTTGAGTAGTTTTGGTATGTAGTTTTCGTATATAACAAAATTTGTAATATAAAAAAGTCCCGTTTGATTTAACGGGGCTTTTTTTATGCGGATTTTATGACTTGGAAAGGGCAGTTAATGAAAGTAAACAATGTAAATAGCAATGTAGGGTTTAAAGGTCCATTAGACGGCGTAGTAACAGGTGTTTTGAGAACCTGCGATATGAATGAAATGGTAAATGCAGTAGGACTTGATGTCGGCGCAATGGTTATTCCGAGGGCTTATTATGATACAAAAGCGCGCAATGAATTTGCCGGAGCAGAGACCTTCATCAGAGAAATCAGCGGAACTTTCATCAACTGCCTTTCTGCCGGTTTATTTGCAATGGGGATTTCTAAAATTGCATCAAAAAAAGTTCAACCGGAGATTAAAATCAATCCGGACAGCTGGTATTCGGAAGAATCTTTGCAAACACTTAATCAAGCCTGGAAAAAGAGCGGCAATCTTGATGATTACTTAAAAACAGTTCTGGAAAATATTTCAGGAAGAGACGGCAGAGGGGTAAATTGTTTTAAAGACATTAACTGGAAAAATGTTGAATGGATTGATGAAAAAAGATGGGATAATATTAAGTGGAACAACCCTGAATATAAGGGTATGCAGGAGGATTTAAAAACGGAAAAGGGTTTTGTAAGAACACTAAAAAAACTCATAAAAGATGAAACTATTACAAAAGATGATAAAAAATTTGCCCTTTCAATTGTTGAAAAGCGTCTTGCAAACGCACTCGGCGCTGAGCGCGATACAGAATTGAATATTGACGGTCACAAACTTTCTGCCAAACTTGAAAATATTTTGCGCGACACACACGATATGGCAAAAGATGTTTTCACAAAGAAAAACAGCGGTGAAATTGAAAAAGCTGTTAACAAAATTTCACGGGTTAACAAGATTAAAGCTTTCGGCGCAATCAGTGCTTCTTGCCTCTTAGGGCTTACTAACCAGTGGATGAACAGAAAAATTACCGAAAAAAGAACCGGTAAAAAAGGATTTGTCGGCGACGTTGACTACACTTCCGCAACAAGATGCGAACAGAAAAAAGACAGATTCCTGTTATTCAAAAAAATTGGCGCAAGCGCTCTTATGGCAGGTATGGTTTTTAGCGTTATGGGAGTTAAAAACTTTAAACAGTTTGCTAAAAAGCTTGAATTTACCGGACCTGTAACAAGCGGAAACGCTATTAAGACAGTTTATGCGGCAAATATTATCGGAAGATTTATGGCTGCAGATAACGGAACCGAGCTTAGAGAATCTATGACAAGAGATTACCTCGGATTCTTAAACTGGCTTGTATTTGGCGGATTTGCCGCAAAGGGTGTAGCTAATCTTCTGGATAAAAAAGGCAAGGATTTATTTAACTATAAAAAAGAAGGCAAAGGTCTAAAACACTGGCTTAATGATATGAGCCTCAAAACACATAATGAAGTTGCCGCAAAAGGAAGAACTTTTGCAAAGAAAAATATGTGGAAACTCAATCTGGCTCACGCCTCAGGAATCGCTTATTCTGCAATAACACTAGGGCTTCTGCTTCCGATGATGAATGCCAAAATAACAGAAAAACAGGCAATAAAACAAAACGCATAGATTTATTTCCCGAGCATAACCATTAATACGGAAATATCTGCCGGCTTAACACCCCCGATGCGGGACGCCTGCGCAAGATTCTGCGGTCTGATTTTTTCAAGCTTCTCTCTGGTTTCGGTTGATATGTGCTTAATTTGTGAATAATCTATATTTGCCGGAATCCTGTATTTTTCAAGCTTTTCGCTTGTCTCAACCTGCTGCTCCTGGCGCTTAATATATCCGTCATATTTTATCAAAACTTCAGCTTCCTCAGTAATATCATCACTCAAGTTCAATTTTCTTGTTTCTTCGTCGCACTCTTTAAAGATTTTGTATGTAATATTAGGGCGCTTTAGAAGTTCGGCAAGGCGCATTCCCCTGTCAATATGCTCGCCGTACTTTGCAAGAACCTGATTGACTTCCTCTGTTGCCGGAAGTTTTGTTTCTTTAAGTCTCTCAATTTCTTTTTGAATGCTCTCCTGCTTATTCATAAATCTTTGATATTGAGCTTCATCAATCAAACCTGTTTTATGTCCGATTTCTGTTAATCTCTCATCTGCATTATCCTGTCTCAAAAGAAGCCTGTATTCCGAGCGGGAAGTCAGCATTCTATAAGGCTCCTGAATATCTTTTGTAACCAAATCGTCAATCAAAGTTCCGATATATGATGACGCCCTTGAAAGTTCCAGAGGTTCTGAATTATTCAGGTAATTAACGGAGTTTATGCCTGCAATCAAACCCTGCGCCGCAGCTTCTTCGTATCCGCTTGTACCGTTAATTTGTCCTGCAAAGAATAGTCCTTCAATATCTTTTGACATCAAAGAATGCTTTGTTTGAACTGCCGGAACGTAGTCGTATTCTACGGCATAAGCCGGTTTAATAATGTGGGCATTTTCTAATCCCGGAAGCGAGCGGAGCATTTCTACCTGAACGCAAGCAGGAAGGCTCGTTGAAAATCCCTGAATATAAACTTCATAAGTATTTAACCCTTCCGGCTCAATAAAGATATGATGGGAAGGATTGGAAGCAAATCTTACGATTTTATCCTCAATAGAAGGACAATACCTCGGTCCAACCCCCTGAATCAAACCCTGATACATCGGCGACTTGTCCAGATTTGCGCGGATTATTGAATGTGTTTCCTCATTTGTTCTTGTAAGATAGCAAGGAACCTGCGGGCGGACAGGACGGTTCGGCTTAAAAGAATAAAAACTTAACTTTTCATCCCCCGGCTGAACCTCCATTTTCGAATAATCAATCGTTCTTTTATCCACACGAGCAGGAGTACCTGTTTTAAGCTTTTTAGTTATAATACCGTGGTCTCTTAAAGACTGCGAAAGCCCGATTGCGGCTCTTTCTCCGAGCCTTCCGCCGGAATAAGCCTGCAATCCTACATACATTTTGCCTTCAAGAGAAGTTCCGGTAGTAAGAATTATTGCGCGGCAGGAATATTCAAGCCCGTATTCATCAATTGCACCGGTTATTTTTCCGTCCTTGACTTTAATATCTGTAATACAGGTCTGCTTTATCCAGATATTGTCCGTACTTTCCAGAATATGACGCATATAATTTGTGTATTCTTTTTTATCCGATTGCGCTCTCAATGCTCTAACTGCCGGACCCTTTGAAGAATTAAGAGTTTTCATCTGGATATAAGTAGCGTCCGCAACTTCGCCCATAACTCCCCCGAGAGCGTCAATTTCTCTCACAAGAGTTGACTTTGCAGGACCTCCGATTGCAGGGTTACAAGGCTGAAGCGCAATATTATCAACATTCAAAGTGCATAAAAGAACATTACAGCCTAATTTTGCAGCACTTAATGCAGCCTCACATCCGGCATGCCCTGCACCAACAACGATAATATCAAATTTGTTATTTAAATAATCCCGACCGGTCATAGTTTAATTATATAACAAAAAGAAGAACAATGGCGTTGGGAGCAAATATCTTGCTTCACAGTTAGAGAGATACGGTAAATAAAAGTTTTACCACCTCCTGCACCTGCTTACACAACTTTTGTGGAGCAAGCTCCACACTACAGCTGCTTTTTGCCAAATGAGAGAACGCGCGTTTTCATCCGATTAACGCGTTCCCCTCGCCCCTTTGCGGGAGAGCGGATTTGCGGACGGACGACACGAACGTCAGAGAGTTAGTCCGGATAGCGAACGGATTGAGCCTGCAGTAGCTGTACTCCAATGGCGAAACTCCGTGAGCGTGGAGTAAATCAAAGACAGGGAATAATTTCCTAGTGAGCGATTAGCGAACTTAGAAATTCGGGTGAGGAGCTAGGCAGAGGTAAGTTATAGAGATTCTTCGAACTCCAGTCCTTAGAATGACGGCACTCCGGATGTTATACAAACCAACCCGATACATTTCTGCTTCTTGCTCACCTGATTATTTAACCACTTGATTACAATCAGAAAATACATTTCTCCGTCCCCCCTTGTTCTTTTTTATATTTTTGTATTATAATAATATTATTGAAAGCTTAAGGAGGCTGCAGTATGAAAAACAAAATGTTAATTTCATTAGGCTTGATTGCTGTAATGGGCTTCACGGCTCAGGTTTATGCACACTCAACTATTTATACCGATGATTTAGGCAGACTGCATTTCCTTGGCAAAGATCCGGGGGCGAAAACTCTTCAGAAAATAGAAGATTATGACAATCCGGCTCAAAAAGATTTAACAAATGTTATGTACAAAGACGGGCAGAAGGCTCAACCGGAAGAATCTGCCGCCACAGAAGGTAATAATATTTCACAGCCTGCAGATGAAGCTCTTCCTGCAGAAGAAGCTCCGGCGGTAAATGCAGAACCTGCGTCCGGCGAGACACCTGTTTCTGACGTAACAAAGAAAGAACATACAAACAAATCTAAAGGTTCGTTCACATTCAATAAAGGTGCAATGGACGCTTCTGATCCTTATACTTTTGGCAATACAAATGTTGACTATCAGAAGAAAGATGAAAATCAATTAGAAGATTTGAGCAAAAAACGTTTTTGGCAAATCTGGTAAAATAAATAAGTAAAAAACATTCCCGGATCGTCTAGTGGCAGGACGAAAGATTCTGACTCTTTTAACGGTGGTTCGAATCCATCTCCGGGAGTTTTTTATTGTTTTTTATTAACCTCAAATTATACAAAAAATGTTTGAACGGGACAAAAATATCTCCAAAGCCTTTGCGCCGTTGAGCCGCCGCTCTCAGCTAGCCCCCGCTTGAATCCGCTGACAAGACTTTGACTTGTGCTGAATCTTAATTCTCACAATGACAGGTAGTTTACCAATGAGGGTGACAAGTAATTTTAATTAAAGTATTGAATGTTGACTTATGTCACCCGACAATATGTTCTTTTCTTTTTGGTTACTTTTTCTTTTTAGTAAAGAAAAAGTCATAAACTGGACACCACGTCCGATAAATCGAACTTTTTACTTCAACAATTTATTGATTCGTTATTAGATATTGCATTTGTCTCTGCTATTAAAAAATATAAAAAGTGTATCTTAATAAACTAGTCTTTTTTAGATATTTTTCCAAATGAGTTAGACTTTGCAATTTCTTTCTCATTTGTTTTAACTCTTCTAGCAAGTTTTTTAATGTCTTCTTCTGGAGGCAATTCTTCGGGTTTAATCCCGCTTTTGCCTAATAGCTCTCTTACTTCTTTATTATTTTTAACATGTTCATCAGTAATAGCTTTTTCGCCATATAAAGTATTATTTTTCTTTACATTAAAATTCGTAATTTCAGTTGCTAAATCCTTTGCTTTAATTGTGATAGTAGGTAAAAAATCTGCCAAAGGGCGATTGTCAGGAATTCCTAATTTCCTTTTCATTTCAGCAGTATTATGACCACCGAATAGAGCACAATCTCCTTTACTCCTTATTTTTGCAAAGCCTTTATTATCAACACCCTTTTCGTAGATTAATTGCGACAATTCAGTTTCTGTAGCTGTAAGTTTTTCTCTTGCTTCCAATCTTTCTGCTAATAAAATGCGTTCTTCAAGGATTTCTTGTTTTCTTGTTTGTATTGCAAAATAACTTTGTGCAAATGCTATTTCTTCTTTCTTAGGGTCACCATTTTGCGCAATTAAATAACAAGCATATCTGGTAAGCAATATATCTGTAATACTTTTTTCAGCGCCTGAGCCTATTTGAACCATTTTGTTGACTTCAACAAAATGGTTATTTATATCTTGTTTCGCAGTTTTACAAGAATCTTTTGCCTTATTTATCACATTTTCAAAATTTCGCCATTCAGTATAATTTAACAAGATTTGTAATTCTCTTGCAGACCAACATTCAATACCTTGGTAGTCAAAAGCTGCTTCTTCAAAAGTCTTTCTTAGTTTAACAATTAATTCTTTTTTCATGCCTTTCCTCTTTTAACTTATTATAGCATAAATGTCATATTTATGCGTATTTGTGTACATTAACAAGAAAGGAGAAAACAATGACAAAGAAACATGGTTGCATTATCAAAATACCAACAAAAAAGGTTTCAAAAAAGGAAATTGAAGAAAAAAAGGGAAAAGCCCGTAAATTGCTTACTAAGTGGATTGCGCAAGAAATTTTTAGAAGAAGTGGAATTGATATAGACATGAATGAAGTCGAACTCTGGAAAGCCAGTCAACAAGCGAATTGCATGGCGAAGATACCAAAAAGTAAAAAATGTTTACAAAATCATGACAAAATTCAACCCTGTAAAACATTGATTTTACTGGGGTTTATCAAAAAGTTCGATTTTAAAATATACTTGAGATGGCAGGAGTGTCTTACTCGCTCCCACTTGAACCTGGCAAGACTTTGACTTGTACAGAATCTTAATTCTCACAATGACAGGTAGTTTACCAATGAGGGTGACAAGTAATTTTAATTAAAGTATTGAATGTTGACTTATGTCACCCGACAATATGTTCTTTTCTTTTTGATTACTTTTTCTTTTTAGTAAAGAAAAAGTCATAAACTGGAGCGAACAGTCCTCTGAGCAAGAGGCTCAGGTTGTTTTAACATGACGATAACTCTCTGGTTTCAACCTCCAATCAGTATAAATCCCTGTTATTTTCAAAAAACAGGGATTTATACATAGATGAGTACCGTAGAACCTTTTCTATGTAAGCATTCTAGTATCAATTCCCTGCTAAGAAAAAACAGGGAATTTTTTAATACTGAAATCCTCATTATGAAAAATATTCCCGTACGGGAATATTTCACCGTCTTTATTTTATTTTTTATCTATTATTCCCGTTCGGGAATAATAACTTGACAAGCAGAAGAAAAAGTATATAATATTCCTGTACGGTAATATTTAGATAACTATGATAATAAAATCTGCCCAAGATATAGGAAAAATAGTAAAAGAAGCTCGCAAAAAACAAAATTTTACACAAGTGCAGCTTGCCCAGCTTTCTAATGTCGGTACGCGCTTTTTGTCTGATTTAGAGAATGGTAAACCGACTTGTGAAATTGATAAAGTAATAAAAGTTCTGGCAAATTT
>CALUVI010000017.1 GCA_944324185.1 Candidatus Gastranaerophilales bacterium
ACTAAATCTACACAACCAAAACCCGCTCTATAACAGGTTTTTACCCCCCCCCCCCCCGAGGTGCAGTGCTGCATTGCAAGCTTTATAGAACGCTTGCAATCTTAAAGGGTATATATTCTCTTTAAATCTAAACGGAAACATCTAACATCATATCCTTTGATTATTATACTTTATATATTCCACATTTAGAGCGTTTTATAACACATTTTTATAATAGTTGTTACATTTATTTACAAATTAAGCAAAGAAAAAGGAATCCTTTTATATAAGAATTCCCATGGTTGTTTTGTTTGCGTGTTTTTCCTTTTTACGTTTTCTCTTCTCGTTTTCCTCGTGTCTTTCTTTCCTCGTATTTAATTTAAATCCCCTCCGGGGTACGGATAAGTACCGGATAATAATCCGGCTCTCATTCAAACTTACTTATTTCTAAGTAAGTCTACCCGTCCAGCAGTGCCTCTAAAATTCTTGCGTTCTTATCAGCCAGAGTGTTATTGCGAACTTGAGAACGTGTAATATAACTTCTCAAAGCCTCTCTGATAAGTTCTGAACGTGATCTGCTTTCATTCTCTGCAACTTCGTCAATTTTGCCTAAGAAACTTTCAGGCATTGAAATCAATACTCTTGCCATAAATTTACTCCTTTTATTATCCTCTGTATAATTGTTTTACATTTGATATATATATAAAGTATTTGTGAATTATAAAATTGCCTTTTTTCTTCACAAATATTAAGAAATGTTAACTTAACTTTTCATCTTACATATATCTTTTCTGAAATATACAGATTCAAATGATATATCTCCGGCTTCTTCGTACATCTTCTTTACTGCTCCTGATGCTGTTGCAGAGGCTGTTGTAAGCGAAAGAACCGCGCCCTGATGGGCTTCAAATTCCAGATAACGATTTTTTGTAACCGCAGGGTAAAATACGACTTTTGTCTCTTCATCAATACTGTCCAAACCCTGAATAACATTTTCTTTATTGTTTTTATTTTTGCAGGTAAGAACAAGGGATGAGGCAAACATATCTTTGTTTTTGATATACTCGACTTCATCGCTGAATGAGCCTATGACGCATGAATAGAACAAGTTATATAAATCCTCGTCAAGTATTTCAAGAAGTGCCGGCGCATCACAATCCTGCATAAAAGATTGCCAGCCGAGAATTTGAATCGAACCTTCTTCTGTTAAAATGCCGTTCACACCGAGAATACCGAGATAAGGGTTTCCTTCAATCTCCAGATAATCAAGTGTCGGGTAAATTACATTATCCATAAGGAAATATTCGTTTTCTACGGATAGCTTGTAATTAGGCACGCAGGAGCCCATTCCGCCTGTAAGCTGCCCGCCCCCGCCTTCAAGAGCGTGTTTGTAAGTTATGGAAGAACCTATTGGCAAGGCTTTATATCCGTCTGTTATTGTGTAGAATGAAAACGGAGTTCCGTAAACATAATCTTCAATAATTATGCGCTTTCCCTTTTCTATAAAACTTGCTTCAACAAGTGCTTTTGCCGTTTGATATGATGTAAACACCGCCGCGCTGTTGGAATCATCCGTCTTTAATACAAAAGGTGTTTTCTGGTTTTTTATGTAATCCAGAACCATATTCTGCTTTTCAAAAATTCCGAATTTTGGAGTCGGAATTCTTAGTTTGTAGAGAATTTTTTTTGCAAGAGCTTTGTCAAAAACTATTTTTGCTGCATTCTTATCCGGAGCAAATATTTTTTGATTATTTTCATTAAAAACTTCTGCAATATCAGTTTTTAAGGCAGTATAAGATACCGGTATCGTCATATCTATGCCGTTTTCAACAACAAATTCCAGAAGCTCTTTTACGCTGTCTTCTCTTATATCAACACACTGCGCAAATTCTTTAAGAGTATCAGAAGCCGGTGTTATATAAATCTCGTGCTTTTCTGATAACTTTTTAGCAAGCGCGTATTCTTTAGCGCCGTTTCCGATAATTAAAATTTTCTTTTGCATAAAAGCATTATATCACAGAAAAGGCTCCTCTGATATTTTTTGCAAATACCAAAAACAAGCGGACACAAACTAAAAGTTTGTGTCCGCCAAATTACTTTCTATTAAGTAGTCACACCATTGAGGCGGCTCCGGAGTTATTATATTAGCCTGTAATTGCCGACTAATATATTTACCCCCCCCCCTAGTCGTCAGCGTGACCTGCAGTACCTAATACGTCGCGCATTTTGTGGATTACCATTTCTTTAACAGCAGTTCTGCCAGGTCCCATGTATTCACGCGGGTCGAATTTTTCAGGATGTTCAATAAAGAACTCTCTGATAGTAGAAGTCATTGCTAATCTTAAGTCTGTATCGATGTTAATCTTAGCAACACCGTGTTTAGAAGCGTAGTTAAGCATATCTTCAGGAACACCTTGAGCGTCTGGAAGATTGCCGCCGTATTTATTACATTTAGCAACAAATTCTTTCGGAACTGATGATGAACCGTGAAGAACTAACGGATAATCGTATCCAACGATTTCATTAACAGCTTTTTTAATTTCTGCCAATCTTTCAAAGTCTAATTTAGCTTCGCCTTTGAACTTGTAAGCACCGTGAGATGTTCCGATAGCAACTGCAAGAGAGTCGCAGCCTGTTTCTTTAACGAATCTTGCTGCTTCAGCAGGATCTGTATAAGTTGAATCTTTTGCGTGAACTTTTACATCATCTTCAACACCGGCTAATTTACCAAGCTCAGCTTCAACTGAAATTCCGCGCGGATGAGCGTAGTCAACAACCTGTTTTGTTAACTTGATATTTTCTTCTAACGGGAATCTGCTTCCGTCAATCATAACAGAAGAGAAGCCGCCGTCAATACAAGCTTTGCAGATTTCAAAATCAGCACCGTGGTCAAGGTGTAAAGCTATAGGTACTGTAGTTGTTGCAAGAGCTGCTTCAACTAACTTAATCAAATAAGTTTGGTTAGCGTATTTTCTTGCACCTGCTGAAACTTGAAGAATGATTGGTGATCTTGTTTCTTCAGCAGCTTCCGCAATACCTTGCAAGATTTCCATGTTGTTAACGTTGTAAGCACCGATGGCGTAACCGCCAGCTAATGCTTTTTTGAACATTTCGCCTGTTCCGACTAATTTTCTTTCACTCATGTGAGTTCTCCTTCTTTTATTACATAGAGGCTTGAAACCTCTTTACATGGTAAAAATTACTACAAAAAGGAGACATTGTAAAGAGGGGTAAAATATAGGAACTGAAATTGAACTATGCCTTTTTAATTTCAGTTAATGTCGGATCAAGCAGGCGTCTTCCGATATTGTCAAAATTAATTGAAAACAGGGTTTTGTTTCCATATTTAATCATTTTTTCAACAACTCCGCTGCCGTATTTTGCATGTGTAACTGTGTCCCCCTGCTGAATAGGGTCGCTGATGACCATATCTTCTTGAGGAATATCTGCGTCATAAACAGGTACGATAGGGGTGGATGAATTCCTGGTTTCCAGTATATCATTATCTGTATCATCTTTTAATTCTATAGATTCTGCCGGAGTCTCTTCAATAATTCCGTCTTCCGGTTCAGAATCCGAAAGCTCTTCCAACACGGTGTCACCATCTGAAACTTCTTCCAGCAGAGTGTCATCATTGTTCAATTCATCAATAAAATCAAGGTCAGAATCGGAAATGTCATCGTCTTTTCTTGTTGTAAAAACCTTATCGACATCTTTTACAATTTGTTCATCCAAATTCTCAGCAGTTTCGTTATTTTCATCATCCTCTGTCATATCTATGACAATATCATTTTCATCAGCTTCATCAGGATCAAGCTCTATGATATCGTCAAAATCGGAACTGTCATCAGAAACAGGCAGAATTTCAGGCTCTTCATTAACAGTTTCTTCCTGTATTGAGTTGTTAATAAGTTCTTCGTGATTCTCATCAGCTTCGAAATCAAGATCAAAATCTTCCGGAATTTCTATCTCATTGTCTTCTCTCAACTCTTCTGTAAGAGTATTTTCAGAAAGCTCTGAATCAATATTTTCTGTTTCTTCGACAAGGTCAAGTGCTTCTACGGAATTGTCATTTTGATTTTCTTCCGGAACATAGTCCTGTATCTCTTCCGGTTGCTCTAATTCTTTGCTTTCGAAAGCTTCTTCCAGCTGAATGGTATCAACTTCCTGCTGAAATTCTATATTTTCTGTTTGTTCATTATTATCGGAGTCTTCCGCTATTAGCTGCTCATGTTGATTAACAACTTCTTCAATATTTTTATCTTCGATGTCGGGTTCAAGAGAAAGTTCTTCTAAGATTTCATTTTTATATTCTTCATTCTCTTGAAGCTCATCTGCTATGTTGATAGTTTCTTCTATTTCTTCGGGAGAATTTTCCTCTTCCTCTTTATTATCTTCCTGTTCACCGTCATTTTCAAACATGTTACCGGATAGTTCAGTTAAATCTTTTGCAGCATCTGAAATTATCGCATCAGATTTTTCAGCGATGTTTGCAAAAATTTCTTCGTTAGTAATTTTACGCTCTTCAATAATATTTTCTTCAGAATCTTCATTCTCTTGAACCGTGTCATCAGTAACGATTTCCGGCTCGATAATTTCAAGAGAAATTTCTTCCGCATCCTCAACGTTCTCTTCATGAATACCAGAAACATCTTCTTCTGCAGGAGAAACCTCTTCACCATCATCATCTTTTTCTTCTTCTGCTGCTGCTGATGATGATGGTGTTGTTTCTACATCATTACCGGTTTCCGGAGTGTTATTTTTTTTCGGAACGATTTCCGGCTCCTGTTGTTCACTATCCTCCTGAGAAGTTATTTTGTCAGACTCTTCTGCCGGCTTTGATATCTCTTGAATTATTTCTTTTTCTGAATTAACAGGTATTATTTCATTAATAACTCTTGCGGAGGATACAAGCGGAATGTAATTTACAGCTTCGCCTGCTATAAGGTATGAACCTTTTTGCATAGTCTTGAGGAATGTATTGTATATTTTGAAAATTTCATTGTTCGTTAAAGACGGAGATATTATAAAATTATCAAACAGATTTTTTATATCATTTAAATATTTGAATCTTGAATGAGTAATAAATGCTGTAGGAGTTGAAGCCTCCAGTATATTTTTGAGATTCTTTCTACTTATCGTATTTGATAATTCCAGAAAGACCTGAGTGCTATTTTTCTCTTGAAGTTTTTCGTAAAGAAACGCAAGATATCTGTTCTGGAAAGCGCTGTCAAGCTTTGACAGGTCAATTACTGCACATTTGGAATTGAGAATTTTTTGAACTTTATCTGCTTCATTTTTATCTTTTGCAAAATATCCGAGTCTGTCAAATTTAGCAAGTTTGTTTTTCAATACCAGAAGCTTAAATACATGCGACCTGTCAACCATTTCATCAACAATATTTTTTAATGCTTCAAATGGTACGAACGGAACGGTTTTTGAGTATTCTGCCAGATCTCTAAAAATTTCTACAATAAGAGCTTTGCTGTCTCCTGTAGCATCATTCAGGCAATCCTGGTACATGAAAGCAAGCGAAGCTGTATCCAGAGGCAGCTTAAAATCTTCCCCGGCAGTGTATTTTTTTGCGTTTATAACTCCTAAAGTATCTATTATTAAAACATTTTTGCCGAGATTGTTAAACTGTTTTGTAAGATTTCTAATTAAAATATTATTTTCGTCTTTATCATCAATACTCATCAGCATTTTTTTGTTAAATGCGGATGAATCAATTATTATATTTAAATCCTTATCAGGCATAACTCCTGCAATTACAGGTTCAGCGGCATTAATCGAATTATTCAGTATATTAAAAGTAAAGTCGCTGATTTGGGCATCATCAGACGGCAGGGTTTTGTCGTAAGGCTGCAAGCTTCCGTCATACAGGAATAGAATTTTTGCCACTGCAACAGAATTTATATCCGAATGTTTTATTTGTACAATCTGGGCAATATAATTCTTTGCAAGACCTGAGACCTGTATGAAAGATGACAGGCAAATACTGCTATCCGATTCAAATTTTATAAAACCGTCTCTTACTTCTAAAATCTTCATCGACTAAATTTTATCATGAACATGCTTTTTTCAATATATTTTTTTACAAATTGAAACCTTATTTTATTTGTGTTTTAATTTTTGTATGAGAGAATTTAGATTAAACAATAATATTAATGTTTGCGTAAAACAGAATAAAAATACGCCGAGAGCTGCTTTAACCCTTAATATTTCTATTAACAAGCCGGAGAAATATGCAGGCGAATATTCTATAATGAACAGACTGCTTCTTAAAGGTACAAATAAATATTCGTCAGAAGAGCTGTCTGCAATACTTGATGAAAATGCAATTGATTTCACGTGTGAAATGAAATCAGATTATTTAAGACTCAGATTTGTATGTCTTAATGAAGATTTTGAAAAAGCTCTTTCAATTATGCAGGATGTGATTTTGAATTCGACTTTTGAAGAATTTGAAAAAGAAAAGGTTAAAATGAAAGGCGAATTGACTGCAGAGTTGGATTCAGCAAAAGTTAAAGTATCTGATTTATTCACAAAAACTATTTACAAAAATCACTACTACGGTCATAGCTACACTAAAGTTCTTGAAGAGCTGGATAGTGTTACGAAAGATGATGTTGTAAATTCTTATAAAGACATTCTGTTGAACAGCAGAAAGACACTGGTTCTTGTTGGTGACGTTGATTCTGATATAGTTGAAAAATATCTCGGAAATATTCCGGAATCAGTTGGGCGCGAGTCTTTAATAGAACCGCCAGCACCATTAAAGCAGGAATATACAGAGATTGTAAAAAATGACGCTAATCAGGCTCAAATTCTTCAAGGCTGGCTTGTTCCGACAATAGGGTCAGATGAATATCCGACTCTTATGCTTTTGAATGTAATTTTAGGAGCAAGCGGCTTGTCTTCCCGTCTTTTTATGGAATTAAGAGAGAAAAAAGGTCTTGCTTATACTGTAAGAACAGCGTACGAAACACATAGAAAATCTGCCGTATTTAGCATTTACATAGGAACAGAGCCTTCTAATATTCAAACTTCAATAGAAGGATTCAAAGAAGAGATTGAGAAAATTAAAACAATTCCTGTAAGCGAAGACGAATTAAAAAATGCAGTTAATAATCTTATAGGCAAACAGGATTTTATAACCGAAACAAATTCGCAGCAGGCAAATATAATGGCATATTATTCTATTATGGGTAAGCCTTACGGTTATCAAAAAGAGGTTAGAGAAGCGCTTCACCGCGTAACACCGCAGGATTTGCAGCGTGTTGCAAATGAGTATTTTACGGATGATTATATTTTATCTGTTATAAGACCGTAGGAGAAGTGATGAGATTAGCCGGAAATACCCTGAACCCTTCCGTACTTATAATCGGCTGTTTCCACGGTGATGAACCGCAGGGTAAGTATTTGATTGAGGAGTATTTAAAACTTTATCCGGAATCTAGTCTGCTTTTTATTCCCTGCCTGAATGAATACGGGGTTAAAAATAAAACCAGAACCAATGAAAACGGGGTTGATTTAAACAGAAATTTTCCGGCAAAAAATTGGGAGTTAACCGATAAAAATGAGTATTTTGGCGGTGAATACCCTAAATCGGAGAAAGAAACTTGTTTTGTTATAGATACGGTAGAAAAATATACTCCGAAAATAATTCTCACACTCCACGCGCCTTATAAAATTGTTAATTATGACGGAGAAGCCGGAGAGCTTGCGGAAGAGATTTCTAAAATCATAAATTATCCTGTAGAGGAGAATATCGGATACCCGACTCCCGGGAGTTTTGGAACCTGGGCAGGAATAGAACAAAAAATTCCGACTATAACACTTGAACTTGATGAAGAGGTTGAGGTAGAATCTTTAAAAGAGTCTGTATTTAAAATTTTTAAATTGCTGGAAAATAAATAACAAGGAATTTTATGGAAGATATAAAAAAGATTGTAGAAGAGTGCGACTTAAAACACATTGCAATAATTATGGACGGAAACAGGCGCTGGGCAAAGGAGAGAAACCTTCCGTCAGCTTTCGGTCATAAAAAAGGGGTTGATGCCTTAAAAGCTGCAATGAGAGCCTGCGATGATTTTGGAGTAAAATATTTAACCGTTTACGCATTCTCTACAGAAAACTGGAACAGAAAACCGGAAGAAGTCAGTTTTCTCATGGATTTGCTTGCTCAGACTCTTAAAAATGAATTAAAAGAGATGAATGAAAACAATGTTGTAATATCTTTTATTGGTGATACTACAAAACTGAGCCCTAAGTTACAGGAAATTTTGAAAAATTCTGTCGAGACAACAAAAAATAATACAGGGGTAA
Organism: Candidatus Gastranaerophilales bacterium; assembly: GCA_944324185.1. Lineage (GTDB taxonomy): Bacteria > Cyanobacteriota > Vampirovibrionia > Gastranaerophilales > Gastranaerophilaceae > CAG-196. The sequence goes on from CALUVI010000017.1 coordinate 8,308, forward strand.
ATTTACAAATTGCTTTTAATTACGGCGCAAGAGATGAGATTGTACATGCTGTAAGAGAAATTGTTGCTTCAGGAATAAAAGAAATAACAGAAGATACTATTTCAAAACACCTTTATACCAGAAACATCCCGGATCCGGATTTACTTATAAGAACCGGCGGCGAGATGAGAGTTTCAAATTATCTTTTATGGCAGATTGCCTATTCTGAAATTATTGTAATGGAAAAATTCTGGCCCGAGTTTGATAAAGAAGCTATGGCTGAATGTATACTTGAATATAAGCGCAGAAACAGAAGATTTGGAAAATAAAATAAGTGATTTTTTCGGGTTACACCTTCTGAATACGGTACAGAACAGGGTTTTACCTCCATAGTTTAAAAAGAGCTGCAAACTTGTAAATTTACTGCTCCCCCCTTTACAAAGTTTTTTGTTAAAAGTAAAATAAGTTTACTCACTATCCTCAGGGGTAAAAGTTCAAGAGGATTTCAAGTTCTCATTAGCTTTTATCTTTATAAGCAGAACCGGTAATAAAGAGGTCATTGGCTTTATCTCCGGTAATAAGTGAAAGGAAATATAAAATGGCAAACATTAAGTCAGCAAAAAAAAGAGTTCTTATTGCGGAAGCAAACAGACAGAGAAATGTGGCATTTAAAACTTCTATTAAGACAGCATTGAAAAAAGCTTTAGCTTTAGCGGAAGGCGACGATAAAGAAGCTTTAAATGCAGCAATTTCAAAAGCATACCAGTTATGTGACAAGGCTGTTTCAAAAGGTATTTTGCACAAAAATACAGCCGCAAGAAAGAAATCAAGACTTGTTCTTGCTATCAAAAAATTAGCAAAATAAGCTGATAAAATTTGTAAACAGGGGCTTTTTCGGAACGAAAAAGCCCCTGTTTGGCTGCTAAAACTATTTTGCAAACTTTATAACAGAAGAATACAGGTTGTATTCTTCTAATATATTTATTTTAGCAGTCAATTTTTCTTCCGGATTATTTTTCAGTATTAAATAATAGATTCCCGGAGGCAGGTTTTCAATTTCGCTGTTACATGCATCTGTAAAATCCTCTCCGCATCCGTTTTTTAGATAAATTACCCGTTCTTTATTTTTAATGTAGTACAGGTACCTGTGAAAAGCAGAATCAAGAATTATATGTTCCCCATCCTTTATTCTGCTTTCCGTGTAATGAACGACTTCTGCGGCTGAGGTATAAAATTTATACGGGTTTATTGTATAGTAAACAGAGCTCAGAATACTTATTATACATGCTGCTGTCAAAAGAACTGTTCTGAATCTTAAACGGTATTCAGATATTGCAATTGCAAATAAAGGAAACAGGAAGAGTATTAAACGTGCTTCTATCGGATATAGTTTTAGAGCAGATGCCAGAAATGTCAGAATAATCGGAAGAAAAATAAATATTTTTTTCTGTCTGTTATCTTTATTTACCGGGAATATTGAGCAGAAGGCAAGAGTCAGTATAAATGTTCCGATGCATTCTGCAGTTAGTTTATTAAAACTAAAAAGTTCTCCGAACCTTATTGCCGTTCTCATCGGATGCAGGAGTGATACAAATCCGTATCCGTTCTGCCACCAGAGATACATGCCGTCATAATTAAAATCTGAAACCGGTTTTAGAGAGAAGAAATAAAAAATAATAAAACTTATTACAAGCGGTATGCAAGTCTTAAGAAGGGTTTTAAAGTTTTTAAACAGAAGAATTAAAAAATAGGTTCCGATAATAAAAAGCGAGGACAGAGAGAACCACGGCGCAAGTGCGATTATAACGGAATAATACCACCTGTTTTTGTTTTTAAATATAATATTGAAAAATATTATCATAAGAATTATTGATATTAATAATTCAAAAGAGTATTGCTTAAATTGTGCACAGTAAAGTATGGCTGTTGTATTGAAAGTAAAAATTAACATTCCTGCAAATAGAGAGCTTTTATCCTTTACAACCTGTTTTATTAAATAATAAAACAGGGGAATAGCTGCTATTCCGGAAACGACAGAAATTTGCCTAAAAAGAATATCTCTCATGCAGTCATACAGAGGATTAACAGTCTCGTACAGAAATTTAGAAATTACAAGAAACATCGGAGGGGCAACTTGCAGGTAATCAAGACCTTTAAAAAGTTCTAAATAACTTTTGCTCATAACATTTAACGCAAGCGCTGCTTCATCTCCCCAGAATGAGATGTTTCTAAAGAAAGCAAAACATCTTAATAAAATCCCTAAAAATACAATGGCTAAGATTCCGTATTTATAAAATAAATCTCTTCTTGTTCTATGCATTTATATTATCCTTTTTTGAAGTATACCGCTTTAACATATTTTGGCTTGAACGGCAGGGGCATATTTTCATAATTTTCGGTTACCTCTGAAACATTGTCGTGAGAAGAGAAGAAATAATATTTCCCGTCCGGAAGTGTTTCTATGTATTCCCTGCAGCGTTCTGCGTTACATTTAATACAGGTAACGGGCATTTCATAAATTCTGTTAGTTATCCCCTTGCCTTCAAGGTAAAAATAGTATTCATTTGCATCATTATCCATAATTATAGAGTCCTGAGACTTTATTTCTTCTGTAAGATATCCTATTACATCTCTGGCGTATGAATAAGCCATTTCTTTTGCGTAAATTGAATGATTTAAAAGTGAAAAAATAACAACCGACATAAATATTGTTTTTATAATGGTATGAAATTTCCCGCTAAGTTCCGCGACTGCAAGAGAAAAAGCCGGCAGTAGAAACAGTATGAGGCGTGAGTAAATCGGATATTTATGCGCAAGTGATGCCAGTATAGCAAGAATTACCGGAATAGTCAGCAAAATTTTATAAGTTATATCTTTTGGGGCAAAGAGAAGTCTTATTAATGCATAAAATATAATTAATCCTGATAATATAGCAAAAAGTTTTGTTAGCATAAAAAGTTCACCAAACCTTATTAAAAGTCTCAAAGGATGGTGAAAATCCATAAAAGCTTTAAATGTACCGGTCCAGACTTCCTCCATGTCTGTATAATTCATTGAAAAAACAGTTTTTAGACTGACAAAATAATAAATTATTACGCTGAATAAGAACGGTATCAGATTGTTTAAAAACTGTTTCTTGTTTTTTATAAGAAGCGCTGTGAATCCTGCGGCAAGAATAAAAAAAGAAGAGTACGAAAACCAGGGCGAAACTGCAATTATCAAAGGATAATATTTTTTTAACTTTCCATTCAGGAGATTATTGAAAATTATGATTAAAACAGTAGAAACAAGAAGCTCTGTCGTATACTGTTTACACTGACTGCAATACAGTATTGCATGTGTATTAAGCGAAAATATGGCAAATGCAAGTATGATTTTGGTTCGGTCTTTAAAAATTGATTTTGAGAGATAAAAAAATGCCGGAAGAGTTAATATTCCGCTGAGGCAAGGGATTAACCTGAGTAAGTAGTCCCTGATTATATCGTTTGTTGGTCTAAAAATATCTAATATAAGTTTTTCAAGAATACAAAAGCCGGCAGGGGCTGCCTGAAGGTAATCCAGTCCGCCTAAAAGTTCTTTATAAGATTTTGTAATAAAATTTATAGCCAGCCCTGCTTCATCAAACCATAAAGACGGGTTCTGTACATAAAACCAGAGCCTTGATATGATTCCTAATACAAAAAAAGTTATAATTCCGTATTTATACCGGCTTTTTTTTATAAATTCCACTCATCCCTCCATAGATTTTTATACTTTTATGGTATCACAAATTATTATGTTATAATTAAACTTTACAGGAAAGGAGTTTATATGGAATTAAGAGGATCTAAAACAGAAAAAAATCTGATGGAAGCTTTTTCAGGTGAATCACAGGCAAGAAATAAATATACCTATTATGCTTCTCAGGCTAAAAAAGACGGTTATGTACAAATTTCAAAACTTTTTGAAGAGACTGCCAACAATGAAAAAGAACATGCTAAAATCTGGTTCAAACTTCTTCACGGCGGGTCTATCGGCTCTACAACAGAGAATCTTGAAGACGCTGCTGCCGGAGAAAATTACGAATGGACAGATATGTATGCAAAATTTGCCGGAGAAGCAAGAGAAGAAGGGTTTGAAGATATAGCACTTTTATTTGAAAATGTTGCAAAAATTGAAAAAGAGCATGAAGAAAGATTCAGAAAACTTCTTGAAAATATTAAGAAAGATGAAGTTTTCAAAAAATCCGAACCTGTCGTGTGGGAATGCGCTAACTGCGGATTCTCTTATACGGGAGATAAAGCCATAGATACCTGTCCGGTTTGTAAACATCCGCAGAGTTACTTTATGGTAAAAGCAAAAAACTATTAAAGATCTAAACAAAAGGCGGTGTTAACACCGCCTTTTGTTTTATTGCATTCCTTCCGCTTTGCGTTTTGCATTCTCATACCGTTTTTTTGTAAAATAATTAGTCATTCCTGCTACAAAGAAGCCCATTACTCCTATGGAGAATATGTACGGAAGTCCGGAAATTAAGACTTTTTGTTTTACCAGAGATTTGTACTCATTTTCAACTGTAGTTTTTCTTTCTTTTGCAAGTTTTTGTGCTAAATCTCCCAGTTCATCAAATTTTGGGACGCTTGAATCTTTGCCCAGAATATCCTTGCATTTACCCATTTTGTGCAAAAGTTTTCTGAATCCTTTTTCGACAAGTTCGCTTCCTGTAATAACATATAGAGCAACGAGCGGAAATCTTGTTGCAGTTTCTTTGAAGTTTTCTTTACCTCTGTCAGCGGAGGCGCCAAAATATCCTGCACCGCCTACAAGCACGCAGGTTGTTAACTGCCCTTTGCTCAAAACAAGCCTGCCGTTCTGGTTATTAAAATCCATATTTGTATACTTGTTAAAGAAGTTTTTAGCCTTTGGAGACTTTTTAAACAGCTTTGAGCCCGGAGCAACAATAAATTCTGATATATTTTGAAGGATTTTAGAATCCTTGCCTTTTGTAGCAAGAAGCCCTGCAAGCCCTAAGCATCCGGCGTACAATCCTGCAGCCAGTCCGATATGCCTTTGTGCGCTCTTTTTAACTTTCTCCTGATGTTTTTTATCCTCCTGCGTTTCTTCAAGCGAAGCAATATTTTTAAAATCACTTTTCTTAAAGAGTTTTAAAGTCATCAAATTTTTTATGTAATTTAGAGAAAACTCTGTTAGAGGTATTGCCATAGCAGCCAATGCTATGGCAGCCTTTACCGGAATAACTTTTTTGTTATTTTTCCCGCCTTTTTCTAATAATTCAACACCTGTAGTTGCAACTTCTTTCTTTAAATCATTATTCAAACCTTTTGAGAAAACTTTTCTTGCAACTCTCTCTCCTAAAATCGTCGGAACAAAATAGATTAAAGCTTCTTCCGAGGTTTCAAGAAACGTATTTTCAGTTAAATCCGCAAGGCTTCTTGAAAAAACAACTTTCGGAATCAGACAGGTTGTTGCATCCTGAATAAATCTGGACGTAGAAAGTCCTGACGCCTGCTCCTGATGACGTACAAATTTTGCTGCAGGCTTCAATGTTTTCGGCAAAGTATTAATTAAAATTTTGTTGTTATTTGATGACATAATTCACATTCCTAAAACTTGTAAAGACTAAAAATTGCTTATCCTGAAAGGTTTTGTTTACAAATTTTAACTTTTACAAGCCGGAAAATGAGCAGACAAAACCCGGAGGCTTTAACTGCCCGATGTAAAAATCCCAATACGTGACTACATGCCGGCAGTTAAGCTAACCGGCGCCACCAAGATAAATTGAGATTTTTTAAAACTTGTTTGTTCATAATTTCCCTTTGTATCGATATATCGATACAAAGTTATAATAAAACAGTTTTGTCTTTATGTCAATAGTTTACCTTCGCCTGTCTTTTTGTTATCCTAAAGACAACTAGAATATTAAAGAGGAGTATAAAAATGAGTGAAATAAGACAGGAATTTATAGATCAGGCAATCCAGCTTACAAGAAACGCCGAAGTTTTACCGGGCGGAGCAGCCGGAGGAGTACAGGAGCTTGCGGCAAAATTGCAGCACGCAGCAGATACAAAAACGCCTTTGAGAATAAAGCTCGGTATGGATCCGACAAGACCGGATTTGCACCTTGGGCATACCGTTGTTATGAGAAAGCTCAAGGAGTTTCAAAAACTCGGACACAAAATTGTACTTCTGGTAGGCGGAGCTACCGCAATGATAGGCGACCCTTCCGGAAAATCAGAAACAAGACCTGCTCTTACAAAAGAACAGGTTGAAGAAAATGCAAAAACTTATTTTGCCCAGATGGGGAAAGTTCTTGATGTTTCAAAGGCAGAAGTTGTAAACAATGCCGACTGGCTTCATAAAATGTCTTTTACCGAGCTTTTGCAATTAGCAGGAAAAGTTACCGTTGCGCAAATGATGACAAGAGACGATTTCGCAAAAAGATACGCTGAAGGCAAACCAATCGCCATTCACGAATTTTTCTACCCGCTTATGCAGGCGTATGACTCTGTTGCAATTGATGCCGATATTGAACTCGGCGGTACTGATCAGAGATTTAATACACTTCTCGGGCGTGATATTCAGGCAGCTTACGGCAAAAAATACCCGCAGCTTGTAATGATGCTTCCGCTCCTTGAAGGTACGGACGGTGTTGTTAAGATGTCAAAAACTTATCCTGAACACTGTATTTCACTAACTGACAGCGCAAAAGACATGTTCGGGAAGCTTATGAGTATTCCTGATACACTGATTACCCGCTACTACTCGCTTCTTACAGACGTAAGTCAGGAAGAACTTGTTAAAATGGATAAGGAAATTGAATCAGGTTCAATCAATCCTCGTGATATAAAAATGAGACTTGCTCATCTTATAACCGAAGAATACCACGGAAAAGACGGAGCCGACAAAGCGCAGGAAGAGTTTATCAATGTTGTATCCAACAAGGGAATTCCGGAGGATATCGAAAGTGTTAAAATTGATGCTGAGAAAAGTATCTTAGACTTGTTGGTTGAGCTTTCTTTTGTACAAAGCAAAGGCGAAGCCAAACGTCTTATTCAGGGCGGAGGAGTTAAACTTGACGGCGAAAAACTTTCGGATATGGCTTATACGGTTAAACCGGGTATGGATGTGGTATTACAGGCAGGCAAAAGGAAGTTTGCGAAGCTGATTTAGACAGTGATCAAGTGATTAAGTGATCAGGTGATCAAGAAGGACGTTGACAGGCTAACTAGTGCCGTCATTCAGAGGGCGTAAGCCCGAAGCATTCGAAAACGAGGGTAAACCCCTCACCCGAATTTCTAAGCTCGCTGTACGCTCGCTAAGAAATTAATCCCGTCTTGGATTATTCGGGGTGTCGGAAAGTTCACAGCTTCCCGCCACCTTACGGGCTAGGCAAAGCCGTCGCCCTACCGAAAATCCGCTCTCCCACAAGGGGCGAGGGGAAAAGAAATAACAGCTTGACAATTAAACAAAAAATGTCAAAGATTCTCTCGCAATGACCAAGTGTGAGACTACAAGCTTGCTGTCATTCTGAACCCGGCAGCAATTCAGGGGTGAAGAATCTCTTAAACTTAATATCCCTCTCCCGCAAGGGGAGAGGGGAAAGAGGTCAATATGATTTATAACAACGTATTAGAACTAATAGGCAGAACGCCTATTGTCAGATATAAAGACAATATTTGCCTGAAGCTGGAATACTTCAATCCCTCCGGCTCGATAAAAGACAGAGCATCGTTTTCAATGATAAATGAAGCGCTTGCAAGGGGGAAAATTAACAAAGATACCGTAATAATTGAGCCTACAAGCGGAAATACAGGAATCGGGCTTGCAATGGTTTGTGCGGTTCTCGGGATGAAACTCATTATCTGCATGCCGGAAAATATGTCGGAGGAGCGCAAAAAAAATATTGCAGCGTACGGAGCGGAACTTGTTTTAACCCCGAAAGAAGCCGGCATGCAGGGTTCAGTCGATAAAGCGGAAGAATTAAAAAAACTTTATCCGAACAGCTTTATTCCGATGCAATTTTCTAATCCTGATAACACAAAAGCTCACCTTCAAACTGCAAAAGAAATAAAAGAAGCCGTTAACGGTAAAGAGGTTGTAATAACTGCAGGAATCGGAACCGGAGGAACTGCTTACGGGCTTAAAAAGTATTTAGAAAATGCAATCGTCTACGGTATTGAGCCGGAAGAAAGCCCTTTGTTTACAAAAGGTTATGCAGGAGCGCATAAAATTCAGGGTATCGGGGCTAATTTTATACCGGAAATTGCTAAAAACGGGGAGTTAGACGGAATTTTAACCGTAAAAGGAGATGATGCAATATTACAAGCAAAAGAATTGGCACAAAAACACGGAGTTTTTTGCGGAATATCAGGCGGGGCTAATGTAGCTGCGGCGCTTGAACTTTCCCCAAAATATCCGGACAAACTCATAATTGCAATTATTCCGGACAGCGGAGAAAGGTATCTGTCTGTATGGTAGGGGGGATAAAATCTAAGGATAAAGCATTAGAAAACATCCCCTCACCCGAATTTCTAAGTTTCGCTCAAGCTCAACTTGAAATTCTTCCCTCTCCCACAAGGGGCGAGGGAATAGCGTGGGAGACTTTTGCCCCCCTTGCGGGGGAAATGTCTCGGAGTGACAAAGGGGGGTAAGGTAAATATATCAAGCTCAGTATCATTATGAGTAGAGAGCAAAGACAGCCCGAAGCAATCCTCCATATAAAAATTTCATAGAATAAAATAAAGAAGGTTCTGATGTTAATACGTGCAATAAAAAAAATAAAAGAAGACATTCAAGTAATTTACGAAAAAGATCCGGCAGCAACAAACCTTGCCGAAGTCTTATTCTGTTATCCGGGTTTGCAGGCGCTGATTTCGCATAGGATTGCGCATAAACTCGCATACTGGGGAATCCCTTTTATCCCAAGACTGATTTCTTACTGGACACGAATTTTTACAGGGATTGAAATTCATCCGAAAGCCAGAATCGGGCGCCGATTTTTTATTGACCACGGAGAAGGTGTTGTAATCGGAGAAACTACAATTATAGGGGATGATGTTCTAATATACCAGCAGGTTACTTTAGGCGGAACCGGTAATGAGCACGGGAAGCGCCACCCGACTATCGGAAACAATGTAATTATAGGCGCAGGAGCAAAAATCCTCGGAAATATTACAATCGGAGATAACACGCGCGTAGGCGCCGGCTCCGTTGTTGTGGATAATGTTCCGGAACATTGCACTGTAGTCGGTATTCCGGGAAGAGTTGTACAGCAAAAATTCTTTAATCAGGACGGTATTTTAATGCATAACAGGATTCCTGACCCTGTAAAATGCGAATTGAACAGACTTAAATACGAAGTTCAGGCTCTCAGAGAAGAAATTGAAGCAAAAAAGCTTTGATAATGTAACAAAATCGTTACAAAAAGGCAAAAAATATACTGTACAAGACTTTATATAATTGTGTGAAATGAAAGGATTTAGTGTATGTCATTATCTATTAACAATATTCAACCGGCTGCAGCAGAAACAACAAAACCCGCATTTAAAGGGAAGTGGAGTAAAACAGAAGAAGGAAATCCTTATTATAAGACCAATACCGGAGCAGTTGCAGGCGGGATAATGGCAATACCGGCAGCGTATAACTGGCTCAAATATTCCTGGAAAAATATAGATGAAGCTAAAATAAATAAGGAATTGACTGAAAGTAAACAATTTATGAAAGAAACCGGCATGGATAAACAATTCGATGACATGTTTAAGAACTTGGGTTATAAAAATACTGAAGAAGCGATGAAAGCCGGTATCGATAATATGAAACGATTAAAAAAATATGCTATTCCTTTTGCAATAATAGCAGCAGGCGCAACTGCCGGATGCGGTATTTTAGTTGATCATTTCAGAAATAAAAAAGCTAAAGAGGCAGCAGATACTGTTAAACAGGTCGGAGTCAAAAACGCTGTAATGCAAAATGACAAAATACAGCTTTCTAATAAAGGAAGAGCTTATTATGAGTCAAATCAGGGTGTAAAATACGGAGCCCTGCTCGGTGCAGGCTGCGGTCTTATTGAAAGTGTTATGTCTGCGGGGAAACTTAAGGCAGCGGCTTTAATAAATATGGCACTGATGGCTGTCGGCGGCTTAATTATGGGTAAAATTGCCGATTCTACAGCAAATAATGATGCAAGAAAACACGCTTAATTTTTTATAATCCCCGTTGAATATTTCTCCACCTTTATACTATAATAAATACTGGAATTTGAGAGGTTTAAGGTGAGTAAATATCATTTTATAGCAATCGGCGGAATAGGGATGAGCGGACTCGCAAAATATTTGCTTGAGGACGGTCATACCGTTACAGGGTCTGACATTGCCGATTCTAAATATATAGCAAAATTAAAGGATTTAGGCGCGGGGGTACATATTGGACATAGTGAAGATAATTTACCCGATGACACTGATATTGTAATAAAAAGCAGCGCAATAAGAGATGATAATCCGGAATTAGTTAAAGCCAAAAGGCTTGGTATACCTGTTTATCATAGGTCTGATTTGCTGGAAGAAATTGCTAAATCAGCGCAGGATACCGGCAAATGCTTTATTGGTTTTTCCGGTACCCACGGCAAAACCACAACGAGCGGCTTGGCTTCTTATGTTTTAGAAAAAGCTGGTTTGGAGCCTTCCTTTGTTGACGGCGGGATTATTCCTGAAATAAACACTAATGCCCAGCACAAAAGCGGTAAATATTTTATTGCAGAGCTGGATGAAAGCGACGGAACAATCGTCAAATATTATCCGGACATTCTCGTTATCAATAATCTTGAAGAAGATCATATTGATTTTTACAAAAACGGTATGCCTGATTTAATCAAGACCTTTAATCAGGCAATTTCGCAGGCTAAAAAAGTTTTGATTAACAACGATAATGAAGGAGCTTTGAAACTTACAGGCGACTTTATAACCTTCGGTCTGAAAAACGCTGATTATACTGCAAAAAGTATTGATTCTGAAACCATAGAAATTTTCTATAAAGGTGCTCCGCTTGTAACAGTCAAAACTCAGCTTGCCGGAATTCACAATGTTTACAATATTCTGGCGGTTGTCGCGGCATTGAATGAAGCGGGGGTGGGGGTAAATCCTCATGGGGTAAATTCTCTTGCAGAAAATTGCGAAAAAGTAAGTCTTGCACAAGTTACTCAATATATTTACCCCTTCACCGGCATGGGAAGACGTTTCCAGAAGGTTTGCGACATAAACGGGATTCAGGTGTATGATGATTATGCCCATCATCCGACTGAAATCAAAGCAACACTTCAAGCTGCGGCTTCTAAATTCGGGAAAGAAAATATTGTTGCAGTATTCCAGCCGCATAGATATACAAGGCTTCAATCTCTCTGGGAGGAATTTAAAGGCGCATTTTCTAATGCAGGAAGAGTTATTGTTACGGATGTTTATGCAGCGTCAGAGGATCCGATTGAGGGAATCAGCGGAGAACATTTTGCGCAAGAGCTTCCGGAGAGCGAATACATTTCCGGTAATATGGAAGAAGTTGCGGAGAAATTGATGCCTTCTTTGAAAAAAGGTAATATTGTAATAGGGCTCGGAGCGGGAACAATAACTGCTCTTGGCAAAAACTTAGAGAAAGCAGGCTGCGTTGCAAGTTAAAGAGAATTTTGAAATAAAACCGCTCACTACTTACAAAATCGGCGGAAAAGTCAGCAAATTGTATTTACCGGAAACTTTAGAAGAGTTTACGGGACTATTAAGAGAACTTGATAACTATATAGTTCTCGGAAGCTGCTCCAATGTAATTTTTTCGTCTAACGGTTATAGCGGAAACGTTATTCTTACAACAGAGATGAAAAATTTTGAAATAAAAGGAACAAGAGTTTACGCCGATTGCGGTGTAAAAGATCCTTTGCTTTCGCAAAAAGTAAGCGAGCTTTCTTTGAGCGGTCTGGAGTTTCTAATCGGACTTCCCGGAACAATCGGAGGAGCGGTTTATATGAATGCAGGCGCTCACGGTCAGTGCATAGCGGATGTTCTTGTATCCTGCTGCCTGTTTGACAGAGTTACAAAAGAAATCGTATTCAAGCAAAAAGCGGAGATGGAATTTTCTTACAGACACTCAATACTGGACAGCGGAAGATTCATTGTTTTATCTGCCGAATTTGAACTTAAAAAAGCTCCGCTGGAAGAAATTAAAGAGCTTATGGACAGGAATCTGAATTTCAGAAAAACTATCCAGCCGTCTTTAGCTAACCCTAATGCCGGCAGCGTTTTCAAAAATCCTGAAAATGATTCAGCAGGAAGGCTGCTTGAAAAAGCCGGAGCTAAAACCTTTGATATGGACAGAGTTAAAGTCTGGGATAAACACGCAAACTTTATTGTAAACAAAGGTGATGCAACATCAGAAGATGTACTTGAACTTATGGTAAAAATGTACAATGCAGTAAAACAAATGTACACAATAGAATTGACTCCGGAGCAAATATTTATCGGAGATAAAACAGAAAAAGAGGAAGAATTATGCAATATACTATACAGGACAAAAACGCAAAAATAGCAGTACTTTGCGGCGGTATGTCGTCAGAGCGGGAAGTTTCTTTAAGGTCGGGTAAAAACATTCTTGAAGCACTCCATAGGCTTGGATATAAAAATGCAGAAATTGTAGACGTAACTTCGAATATTATGGAGGACTTAAAAGGCTTTGAATACGCTTATAACACTCTTCACGGAAAATACGGCGAAGACGGCTGCATTCAGGGGGTTCTGGAAATTCTTAAAATTCCTTATACCGGCTGCGGAGTTATGGCAAGTGCAATTTGTATGAATAAAGAATACACAAAGCGCATTCTTAAAAACTCGGAAGTTCCTTTAATTAAGTCAGTATACCTTCTTCCTGGCGAGGATCCGGTTAAAAAAGTAATGCATACTCTTGAATATCCGCTTATGGTAAAACCTGTCTCGGAAGGCTCAAGCTATGGTATGAGCAAGGTTATTTGCGACGGCGAATTGTATGACGCCGTTAAAGAAGCCCGCAAATACAATGATGAAGTCCTTATTGAAGAATACATAGACGGATTTTTTGTAACTGTAGGTGTGCTTGAAAAAGACGGAAAAGCTTTTGCAACAGAGATTCTGGAAATAAGAACTAAAACAGAATGGTATGATTTAGATGCAAAATACACGAAAGGTCTTTCGGAATTTATAGTTCCTGCAACAGGTTTATCTAAAGAAGCGACGGAATTAACAAAGAAAATTGCTGTAAAAGCACACGAACTTGCAGGTTGTTCAGGGGTTTCAAGAGTCGATTTTATGATAAAAGACGATAAACCGTATTTCTTAGAAATCAATACAAATCCGGGAATGACCGATGTAAGCGATCTTCCGGCGCAGGCAAAAGCGTGCGGAATCGATTATGATAATTTAGTTTTAATGATACTAAACAGTGTAGGTTTGAATAAGTAATGTCAAACGAAGAGCATCCGAGATACCATCAGAACCGAAGATTGCAGCAGGCAAGAATGCAAAGACAGGTCAGGCGCTCACAGAGACGTCTTAATCAACTACGTTCTCTCTGGAAGCTCTTTATAATCGTATTTTTAATTGCTCTGGGGGTTGGAATTCTAAAAATGCCGCAGTGGAGGCTGCATAAAAATGCGTTTGACAGTCTTAACAGTCCTGCTCTTGAAATCCTTAATAACCGTATTGTTCCGGCGCAGAAAATATTATCGGCGCTCAGAAGAAATCAGGTTAATACAAGACCTATTTTTCTTGTAAAAACCGATAATTTAAAGAAAAGCATTATGCAGCTGGAACCTGTTAGAGATGTTTATATAAGACGTTTCTGGTTTCCGGCAAGGCTTCAAATTATTATAATTGAAAGAACTCCGGCTATTACCATTTCTCCGGACATTGATGTTCCTCCGATAGCGTTTTTCTCTGCTGACGGAAAACTTATCGGACGTGATTATATGCCTTTAAGCCCTGAGTTTAAAACCGTTAAAGTTATTACCTACGGAAGCGGAGACGATTACAGGAATTGGGATAAAACAAAAGTAAACAACTTCAAAAGGCTTGCCGCAACCGTTGAGATGGATTCAGGAGAAACGGTTGAATATATTGATTACAGAAATCCGAAAGATGTTTACGTAAAAATTCCTACAGTTAACATAAGGCTTGGAAGCTTTAATTCCGGAACAATTGAAAAAATTCACAGAATTCCGTCGCTTCTTCCGCAGGTTAAAATGCTTAATAAAAAGGTTAAATATATAGACCTCAGATGGGATACGAATTATATTAAACTGGATGAGTAAAGTTTTATTGTCGGGCTAAAGCCCTATGAATAACGGCAGACCTGGAAGTTTCGCCTCCACGTCCATGCGGGGGTAAATAAATTAGATTGGTAAGTAAACCTACCGGTTTGGCGTCATTGCGGGGGTAAATGTTTTTGGCTGGCAGGTGAGACTACAAGTTTGGTGTCATTGCGAGGGAACAACCATTTAGCCCGAAGCACCTCTCCCTAACCCTCTCCCCAAAGGGGCACAGCTGTCCTTGATAATTTTAGGCATTAAAATTACAGACGTAATGTCTGTATAAAACCCCTCCCCGAAATCAAAGATTTCGACCCTCCCACAAGGGGAGGGTTGGCTGAACGCAAAGCGTGATGGTCTCCTCGCCCCTTGCGGGAGAGCGGATTTGCGGACGGACGACACGAACGTCAGAGAGTTAGTCCGGATAGCGAACGGATTGAGCCTGCAGGAGCTTTGCTCCGATGGCGAAACTCCGTGAGCGTGGAGCAAATCCAAGACAGGGAAGAATTTCAAGTTGAGCTAAGGCGAAACTTAGAAATTCGGGTGAGGGGTCTGTTTTTATATCCAGATATCATTAAATATAACGCAAGCAAGAATATGTGGTAGTATATGGCTTTCGTTTATATGATTATCATGGACAGTTGTGCCCAAAGGGTAAAGGGAACACGCGCTACCGTTCAATCATAGGTCATGCTTCAGATTAATAAGCCAGACTTCAGCCCGACAATAACTAAAGTCTGACAATAACTTAAACATAACCTATTTTATGGTAACATATATAAATGACCACAAGCGCTTACATTCACATACCGTTTTGCAAATCAAAATGCAAATATTGTTCTTTTGTTTCTTATACAAAGCCTGATTTAATAACCGGGTACATTTTTGCACTTTTAAAAGATATTTCTGATAATTATAAAAAAGAAGATTTAAAAACCCTGTATTTTGGAGGCGGAACCCCTTCATTAATACCGGCTGAATTATTAGATAAAGTTATAAAGAAATTTAATTTTCAGAAAGATTATGAACTGACCGTAGAAGTTAATCCTGACGATTGTACTCCGGAATATCTGCAAACTCTCATAAAGCTTGGAGTTAATCGGTTAAGTATCGGCTCGCAAACCTTCGACGATAATATTTTAAAACTTATTGGCAGAAGGCATAATTCAAATGACATTGTAAAAACTGTAGAGTTCGCAAAGACAGCCGGATTTGATAATATAAGCGTTGATTTAATCTACGGGCTTCCGACACAAACAATTGACGGGCTTAAAAGAGATTTAGAGCAATTTTTAAAACTTGATATCCGGCATGTTTCAACGTACGGATTGAAGATAGAGGAAGAATCGTTTTGGGGAAAGTTTTATAATAAAGAAACCAATCGGCTGGTAATTCCTGATACAAACCGGATATATTTACCCCCTGATGACGATACCCAGGCTGATATGTATGAGGAGATAAATGAATTTCTTGAGTCTAACGGGTTTTACAGATATGAAGTAAGTAATTTTGCTAAAAAAGGGTATGAGTCAAAACACAACTTAAATTACTGGGATAATAATGAATACTACGGATTTGGCGCTGCTGCCCACGGGTATGTCGACGGAGTAAGATTTTATAATTATTCCGAACTTGAAAAGTATATGGCAAAACCTTCCACACATGAATATGGAAAAACTCTTACAGAAGATGAAAAGCTGGAAGAGGAAATTTTTCTGGGATTCAGAAAGCGTGAAGGGGTAAATATTAGTAAAATCAATGCGAAATTCGGGATTGATTTTGAGAATAAATATAGAAATATTCTTGAAAAATACTCTAATTTTATTGAAAAAACACAAACCGGATTTGGATTGAACTTAAAGGGGGTTCTGGTTAGTAATATTATACTTTCTGAGTTTTTGGATTAAAAAATATTTAAAAACTTTTGTGACAGGTGTATAATTTATGCGGAGAGTAAATAATTAAGGGGGATATTTATGGAAGATTTAAAAATATATACAGATAAAGACATTAATCAGGATTTAATTAAAACAAAGAAAATTGCTGTAATCGGTTTTGGCTCGCAAGGTTACGGTCAGGGGCTAAATCTTAAAGATTCCGGATGCCGCGTTATAATGGGTCTCCGTCAGGGCGGAGCGTCTGATACGAAAGCCAAAGACTACGGTCTAACCACAATGCCGATTTCAGAAGCCGTTAAGCAGGCAGACATTATTCAAATCCTTATACCGGATGAAGTTCAGGCAAAAGTCTACAAAGAAGAAATTGAACCGTATTTAAAAGCAGGTCAGACTCTTATGTTTTCACACGGTTTTAATATTCACTACGGATTCATAAATCCGCCGGAGGGGGTAAATGTTATAATGGTTGCTCCGAAAGCTCCGGGGCATACAGTCAGAAGCGAATACAAAGCAGGGCGCGGCGTTCCGTCTTTAATTGCCGTCTACAAAGATTTCAGCGGTGATTCAAAAGAAGTTGCACTATCTTATGCTTCCGCAATAGGTTCAGGTCGTGCAGGAATTATTGAAACAACCTTCAGAGAAGAAACGGAAACCGATTTGTTCGGAGAACAGGCAGTTCTTTGCGGCGGCTGCTCTGCTCTTATAAAAGCAGCCTTTGAGACTCTTGTGGAAGCCGGATATTCACCATATATGGCATATTTTGAAGTCTGCCATGAACTTAAACTTATAGTAGATTTAATTTATCAGGGCGGAATCGAAGATATGCATTATTCAATTTCTAATAATGCTGAATACGGAGATTTAACACGTGGAAGCAAATTAATAAATTCAAACGTAAAAGCAGAGATGAAAAAGATTCTTGAAGAAATCCAAAACGGCAAATACGCAAAAGAATTTATGGATGAAATGGAATCCGGCGGCGAAAGATTTGCAAGACTCAGGGCTGAATCTAAGGGACATCTTCTTGAAACAGTCGGAAATAAAATCCGCTCATCTTTTAGCTGGAGCAAGGACAACAAGCTTGTAGACCGCGCAAAAAATTAGACAAACGGCTAGAGATAGAATATACAGGCGGGTTATGGTAAAACATTCCTCTTTTCATACAATAGAGTTGTATTAAAAATACACGACATTTGTATAAAAAAGGAGTAAGAGATGAAAAAAACATTATCTATCTTAGCTGTACTGGGAATTGTATCAGTTATCGGAACCCAAAGCGCGCAGGCATTCAGCTGGTCAAGCTTAAATCCTGCATACTGGGGTCACTGTCCTAAGTGCGAAAAGAAAAAATCTGATTGCGACTGCAACAAGAAGTGCGACCCTTGTGAAAAAATATCCCAGCCTTGCCCTACAGGTGCTGCGGCTCCATGTGATCCTTGCGCTAAAAAGCAGCCTTGTGATCCTTGTGCAAAACAAAAACCATGCGAACCATGCCAGAAAGCATTGCCTTGCAACCCGTGCCAGAAACAGACTCAACAGCCTTGCAGTCCGTGTGATAAGCTGCAGCAGATGAACAAGTAACAAAAAATACCATCCATTCCGGATGGTATTTTTTTATTTATCCTCTATTTATTTGATTTCAAATTATAAAAAATCCTTTAAACTTGATATATAAATTGGGGAGAGGTATGGTTAGATCAAATTTAAAGGAACAGAAGAGTTCAAATAATTTAAAAGTCGTTGATAATAATGCGGTTAAGACTACTGCTTACAGCGATATTAATTTAAAGAGATGGCAGGATTATGATTACATAAAGACTGATACTTTATGGGAATTCCCTCAGCGCGCTAAAGAAGGCGGACATTCTAACGAGTATCACGGGAATTATATTCCGCAAATTGCCCAGCAGGTGTATGAGCGTTTTACAAAAAAGAACGATATTGTTCTTGATTTGTTTTTCGGCTCGGGAACATCCGGTATTGAAGCAATTAATATGCAGAGAAGATGCATAGGGGTTGAATTAAAAGAAGAGCTTGCAGAATCTGTTTCTGAAAAATTTACTCCGAAACAGCTCGTAACAGATGTTAATATTATTTGTGCGGATTCAGCCAGCGAAGTTGCTAAAGAAAAGATTCAGGCAAGGCTTGATATTATGGGAAGAAAGCAAGCTCAGTTATTAATGCTACACCCGCCTTATGATGATATTATCAAGTTTTCTGATAAAAAAGAAGATTTATCTAATTGTGCAACTACAGAAGAGTTTTATAACCTTTTTGAAAAAGTTGCTAAAAACGGGTATGATTTGCTGGAAAAAGGTCGTTTTGCCTGCTTGATTATCGGGGATAAGTACGCAAATTCTCAGCATATACCGCTCGGGTTTGAATGTATGGCGCGAATGAATAAACTCGGATTCATTACAAAAGCTATAATTATAAAAGATATTCAAGGCAATGAAAGAGCTAAAGGCAAAACTGCAAATTTGTGGCGTTACAGAGCCTTAGCCGGCGGCTTTTATATCTTTAAGCATGAATATGTAATGATATTCCAGAAAAAGTAATTCAGGTTTTGGTATGCTAAAACAAACTCCGGAGGGTATTTTAATAAAGGTAAAAATCGTTCCTAATTCTTCTAAAAATGAAATAATTAAGGAAGAAGAATTTATTAAAATAAAAGTTACAGCCCAGCCCGTAGAAAACAAAGCAAATAAAGCGCTGATAGAATTCCTATCAAAACAGTTTAAACTGCCAAAATCTAATATAGAAATTGTTCGCGGCGGAAACTCAAAAGATAAAACAATATTTTTATCAACTACAGATGAAAATAAGAAATCAAGTATAATTTCGCAATTGACAAAATAGCTTAAAAAATATACTATAATATATAAAGAGGAAAAGGTGTGGTATGCATAAGCGCTGGTATGACATAGATCCGACGGTTAGTCTGGCTGTAAGTTTGATGAGAAATGCAAATATAATGACGCAGTATGATTGTGCGGAATTAATTGTTAAACGCTCAAAAGAAAACGGAATTGATTTAGCCGACAACATTCTGACGGATGCTTTTTCATACGTATTAAGACGCTGGTATGATACTGACCAGAAAATAGCCGAAGCTTTTGAATATTTGAAGTGCCTGCCTCAGAGTGTACAGAAGGAAGTGGCGCTTGAACTTATAACTTTGCTTCAGGAAGCTGAAACAAGATAAAATGACGACTATTATAAATTTATGCACAAATCCGGCTTTTATATCCATAATCTTATTATGCATTTTGTGCGTTAGAAAAATAAATGTATTGCTGGCAATTATTATCTCTACCCTTGCTGCCGGATATGCGGCAGGGCTTAACAGTACACATATTATGAATACATTTATATCCGGAATGGGCGGAAATTCCGAAACTGCACTGAGTTATATTTTGCTCGGAGCTTTTGCTGCAACTATGGCGCATTCAGGTTTCACTGATGTAATCTCAAATAAAATAACCGGAGTTGTTAAAGGCAAGAAAATGCTTCTTTTAACTATTCTTACTCTTATTGCAATGGCTTCGCAAAACATAATTCCGATTCATATAGCATTTATACCTATTATAATACCGCCGCTGTTGGGGATAATGAATAAACTTCAAATAGACCGGCGCGCGGTTGCCTGCGTTCTCGCATTCGGTTTGAAGATGCCTTATATTGTAATTCCGGCAGGATTCGGACTTATTTTCCAGAACCTTATTGCCGATAATATGGTTCAAAACGGAGTAAATATAGCGAGAGGCGATATTTGGAAAGACACGTTAATTCTCGGCTTTGGTATGCTGGCAGGACTCTTAATATCTGTATTCATAACATACAGGAAACCTCGTATTTATGAGGACAAAAGTGTTTTAACAGAAACCAGTCCCGATTCTAAGTTCTTACCAAAACACTGGCTTGTTGTACTTGCAGCCGTCGTTACATTTGTCGTACAGCTTGTAACTAAATCTCTGCCGCTCGGCGCGCTTGTCGGACTGGGGATTATTTTCTCTTTTAAAGTCATTCCGCAGGATAAAATGGATCATATGATGAATGAAGGCGTTTATTTGATGGGATATATAGCGTTTGTAATGCTCGTTGCTGCCGGATTTGCAGATGTTCTTAAAGAAACGGGGGCAATAGAGAAGCTTGTAAATACAATTCTTCCGCTATTGCCTGCAAATATCTATATAACCTCTCTCATAATCCTAATAATAGGGCTTTTTATAACAATCGGAATCGGAACATCTTTTGGTACAATACCTATTCTTGCTGTACTGTTTGTACCTGTATGTATAAAGCAAGGGTTCAACGTCCCGCAAATGGTCGTACTTCTTGCGGCAGCAGCAGCCTTAGGTGATGCAGGTTCTCCTGCTTCCGACACAACACTCGGTCCGACATCTGGATTAAATGCAGACGGACAGCATAATCACATCTACGATACCTGTATTCCGACTTTTCTGCATTACAACATTGCGTTAATATTATTCGCCTTACTTGGAATCTGGTTATTTCATTAATTAACCGTTCAATCCGTAATTGAAGTCTTCCTGAATGTTGCTTGAAAGCATTGACTTCAAAGATTCCATATAAGCGTTAACTTCTTCCAATTCAGCACTTGCTGTAGTTATTTGAGCGTCAACAGCTGTTTCCCAGGCAGTTAGCTCGTCGAACTGTTCCTGGAATTTAGCTGTTAATTTATCCATTTCTTCTTCAAAATCAGGGATTTCTGTATAATCAGTATATAATTCCTGCAAGCTGGCGTCGCCGTCAAACATTTCTTTAAAATATTCTCTGATGGAGCGTGTCTCAGCATTTTTAAGAGACTGAACATCGCCTTGAGAATAAGAAGCTAATGTTTTCTGAGCCTGATATTCAGTTATTTCAAGATTTAACTGATTCCTTCTCAGCTTATAGCTCAATAATGTTTCGTGTAAATTTGCGATTGCCATCTTATCTCACCATCTTTTTAGTCTTACATATATATAAAGTATTTAATAATGATATGATTTCAACCGCTTTTAAAATTGTTACAAAAGTT
The DNA here is from genome assembly GCA_944324185.1 of Candidatus Gastranaerophilales bacterium. Taxonomy (GTDB): domain Bacteria; phylum Cyanobacteriota; class Vampirovibrionia; order Gastranaerophilales; family Gastranaerophilaceae; genus CAG-196. The sequence goes on from CALUVI010000017.1 coordinate 29,543, forward strand.
TACAATTCTTTTAAATTTTCCTGCTTGTAAGCTTGAACGGCAAGAGTATCGCAGCGTTCGTTAAATTCATGTCCGGCATGCCCTTTAACCCAGACAAATTCGACCTCATGTTTTTCTTTTGCACTAAGAAGTCTTTTCCACAAATCAACATTTTTAACAGGGGTTTTTCCGGCAGTTTTCCAGCCTTTTTTAATCCAGCCTTCAATCCAGTGGTTGTTAAAAGCATCTACTACGTATTTGCTGTCTGAATATAAAGTAACCGAGCATGGCTTTTTTAAAGCTTCAAGCCCTACGATTACCGCCATCAATTCCATTTGATTGTTTGTAACACACTTAAACCCTTCCGAGAGTTCTTTTTCGTGAGTTATTCCGTTGGCGTCTTTATGAACTAAAATGGTGCCATAGCCTCCGGGTCCCGGATTTCCGCTACAAGCACCATCTGTATAAATATTAACTTTAATCTTATTTTCCACTTATGCAGCAACACCTTTAATTTCAGAAATAAGATATTTAGCAACCCATTCAAAATCCTTATTGCTGCTTGCAGCTTTTTTAAGGTATTCAACAGAAGCTTCACCGATTCTTATAAGAGTCATTGCAACAACACCGCGTTTAACGCCTCTTACAACTTGAAGCTGGTGAACAAGTTCCGGCACTACAGCTTTGCCCTGATCAACAAGAATATTTTCAATTTTATTTTTAGTTGTATTGTCTGCTGTTTCTAATTTGCCAAGAATTTCTTCTACTGATTGCATTTTATTCTCCTTCATATTTACTTTATCCTTTGCAATTTTATTATATACTGATTTTTTATAAAAATCGGATTTCCTTACATAATCTTAATATGGATTGTGAAGATATGTAACATTGAATTCAGTGATTATACAAAGTTAGCCCCTCTCCGGGGTAAAGGTATAGGTTTGGTATGTAATTCTACAAGCAGGACGTTCTAGCATAGAGAGGGGAGGCGCGTTGATGTTCTATCATTTACCCCCTCCCTACCCCTCCCCGCTGGAGAGGGAACGTGCGCTGATGTTCTATTATTTACCCCCTCCCTACCCCTCCCCGTTGGAGAGGGAACGTGCGTTGATGTTCTTTCATTTACCCCCTCCCTACCCCTCCCCGCTGGAGAGGGAATGTGCGCTGATGTTCTATTATTTACCCCCTCCCTACCCCTCCCCGTTGGAGAGGGAATGCGCGTTGTCGTTCGATTGTTCATCAACCCCTCTCCCTAACCCTCACCCACAAGGGGCGAGGGGATGCGCATTGTCGTTCGATTAACGCATTTCCCCTCTCCCCTTTGTGGGAGAGGGAGCAGATGTGCTTGAGCTGTGCGAAAGCTACAGATGCGGGTGAGGGGTTAAATTGATTGATTATACAAGTAACAGGTCGGGCTTTAACCCAACAAAAATTCTGGTAGTGTGCAGCTTGCTCCACAAGAGTTATTGTAAGGCAGCGCCTGAGCTGTAGAAATGCAGGTTTACTTACCAAAATGCAGTCATTGCAGGTTCACTTCAAGACTGAAATACATTCCCCCCCCCGGGGCGAAGGAGGGAAAAAATTTCTTTGCTCCGGTTCATTTTGTAACAATTTCTTAATATTCATGCGAAAAAGTGTAAAAAGTACAAATTTTTTGTTTTTTATAGTAATATATAGAAGTTAGTAAAATTTGATTGGTGTTGTATAACACCGGTAGTAAAGGAGGCACATGAATTGACAATTGTATCATCTTCACTCGACGAGCTTGAAAAGCAGAACTTGGACAGAGTAAACTTAGGACAGCATGTCCTGGCAGAATTTTTTGAGTGTGATCCAAACATTCTTAACAGTAATGACAAAGTAGAAAAGTACATGATAGACGCAGCTCTTGAGTGCGGTGCAACAATCGTTCAAAAGTGCTTTCATATGTTTAATCCGTACGGTGTCAGCGGTGTTGTAATAATTTCAGAGAGTCATCTTGCAATACATACATGGCCTGAATTAGGGTATGCTGCAGTAGACTTATTCACCTGCGGAACAAAATGCGACCCTAAGGTTGCTTATGAATTTTTGAAAAAGAAATTCAATTCTAAAAAGGCTTCATTTACAGAGCTTAAGAGAGGTATTATTGACAGAGAGACTCTTAAACTCGCCGAACAGCCTTTTGAAATTGCAGAACAATTTGAAGGCTAGATGGAGTGATAGTATAAACTTGAAAAAGACCGGATTAAATTTTCCGGTCTTTTATTTATGATTTCGTCTGCATAATCTTTTACATTCTTTTAATAAAAGAGATTTATCCGGCGTCATTGTTATTGCATCCCACGGTAAATCTTCATTAAAATCAAACTCATCTTTAACTTTTATATTCAAATCCTTAAGCGCAGATTTGTACGCTCCGATTTTTCCGCCGCGCTTATAAACTTCTGCAAGAAAAGGCGCTAGTTCGCTGCCGCCGCGTGATAACACACTCTGCCAGTAATCCCATTTTGCACTTGAAAACTTGGATGCTATTCCGAGTTTTCTGAATTCTTTTTCAAGATACTTTTGTTTATTCTCCAGTGTTTTTGTATCCTCTCTTTTTGACCACTGGAGCGGGGTATGAGGTTTTGGAACAAAAGTGGAAAACGAAAATTCTATATTAAACCCCTTATTTTCATCCTTTATCAGTTTGCCGAGCCGCAAAAATTCATCTATATCGGCTGGCGTTTCTGTCGGAATCCCTATCATTGAATAAATTTTTAACCCTTTTAATCCGTTTTCTTTTGCTATTTTTACCGCATTAAGAATTTGTTCTTCCTTAAGGTTTTTGTTTATAAACCGGCGAAGTCGTTCGCTTGCAGCTTCAATGGCAATTGTGGAATGCTTCTGTCCGCCTTTTACCAGAGTCCTAACCATATCAGGAGTAACAGAATCTGTTCTGAGAGAGGAAATTCCGAGTTCTATATCAATCCCTTCATCCATTTTATTTTCAAGATATTTCATAATATCGTTAAATCGTGGATGAGCGCTTATTTGAGCGCCGAGAAGCGCAATTTTGTTTGTATATTTTAATCCCAGCTCTATTGCTTCAATTATTTTTTCATATTCATAATTTCTGAAAGGCAGATTTGTATATGAGGCAGTACAGAATGCACACCGGTTCATACATCCGCGAGCAATTTCTATTATAAAAGTATTTTTAAAATACCCTTTATCGCTTAAAATTGGAGTATAAATTACTTCTTGAAGTCCGACGGTTGCTTTTTTTGCAGGACTGCCGGCTATGTAAACCCCTTCTACATCTTTTATTAATTCCAGCGCCTCCTGTTTGGAGTGATTTTTCAATATATCAAGAATTTTTTTAAAGCTTTCTTCCCCGTCTCCTATCAGCATAAAATCAAAAAATGCCTCATAAGGACGTGGATTTGTTGTAATTACAGGACCGCCTGCAAAAACCAGCGGGTCGTTTTCGTCTCTTTCGTTTGCATAAAGTGGTATATCCATTTTCTCCAGAGTTTCAAAAAAACCGATAAAATCAAAGTCAAAAGACATTGAAAAAGCTATGCTTCCGGCATTTTTAACCGAAGGGATATTGTCCGTTGAAGATCTGACTGCATTTATCCCCTCTGTTGTGCTTGCAATTTTATACAGCCATAAATAACCTAAAGATGCGAGCGCAAACTCTTCTATGGCAGGATATGCCATAATCAGATTATAATTGCCAGAGAGAGGTTTATACAAATACTTTTCCATTTAGTTTACATTCTTTATATAAAGTTCCTGAATCAGAACGCACACAGTTGCAGCAATTGCAGGTGCAAATATTACCCCGACTACCCCGAGATACTGCGCCGTAACAAACAGGAAGAAATATATTATTAACGGGTGCAAGTCAAGGAATTTCCCGAAAACATAAGGTCTTACAAGATTATTTTCAGCCCACTGGGCAAATATGAATAAGAGAATTACAAGTGCAATTGTGAGCGGTCCCATTTTATATGCAACAAGGAGCGTGATTACAAGAGCAATCCCAGGTCCCACAACCGGAATTATATCCAGAATAGCATTCAACACTCCGAGCAGAAGCGCATAATCTACTCCCATAAGCATTAATCCTACAGTCATAATTAAACCGACACAAAATATAGTTACTATAAGAGCCAGCACATATCCGCCGATTTTCTGGGATATAGTCTCAAGAATCTCTTCTGCTCTTTCTTTCATTTGTGTTGGAAACAGGCTGCTATAAGTCTTTTTTACGGTTTCTTTATCTACAAGAAAATAATATACTATAATACATGCCGCAAGGAAATATACAATTCCTGATGCAAAATTCATGCTGAAAGTTATTGAATTGTTAACGAATTTTGTTGTAAACCCTGAGGCTGTAGAAAGAAGTTCTCCTATATCAAGCTGGGCAATGGCTGATTTGCTTAAAAGAGGAGTTTGAAGTAAAAAGTTTTTTACCGTTGTAATATGCTCGGGAAGAAGCATAAGGAAAGATTTAATCTGATGTCCCGCGACAACAAAAAGCGGAATTATAAACAGAAAAGATGCCAGCAAAACGCCGCAGAGCACTATTGTTGAAGCCAGAGAACGGTTCATTTTTTTAGTCATTTTATCAACAATGGGATTAAGCGAGCAGGCAATTACGTATGATGCAAAAAACAGGATTGCTGTATCTTTTATTTTAGTAATAAAGACTAAAAACAGAATTGCTATAATAAAAAATATAATATTTTTCACTGTAATATACTTCTTTACAAAAATATCAAACATTAAAAACTCCTTATCCTCTCAGACAATACTATCATAAAAAAAATTATGATAATATATATAGGTGGACAATTTATTAGAAATTAAAAATCTGACTGTAGGGTATAACAGTTTAAATAAGAAGAATAAAAGTTCCGTAGTTGCGGTAAACGATGTTTCATTCCAGATAAAAAAGGGGGAAACGTACGCACTTGCAGGAGAGTCAGGATGCGGGAAATCGACTCTTGCAAAAGCCGTCACAAAACTTGTTAAGCCAAAGTCTGGCGAGATTCTTTTTGAAGGTAAAAATATTTTCTGTCAAACAAAGGTTGAAAAGAAGAACTATCCAAAAGATGTTCAGATGATATTTCAGAATCCGTATTCAAGTTTGAATCCGAAAATGAAAATAGGTGAAATTTTAAAAGAGCCGCTTGATATAAATACAGAATATTCTTACAGGCAGAAAAAAAATATAATTAATGAAATCTTAGGCGACGTAGGACTTCAGGAAAGCTGTACGGAATTATATCCGCATGAATTCTCCGGAGGTCAAAGGCAGCGTATAGCTATAGCAAGAGCGTTGATCTTAAATCCTAAACTTATTATAGCTGACGAACCTGTAAGTGCGCTTGATGCAAGTATTCAAGCGCAAATAATTAATCTTTTAAAAGAGTTAAAAAGACAGAGAAATTTAACAATACTCTTTATATCCCATGATTTGAATGTAATAAGATATCTTGCAGACAGGGTGGGTATTATGTATTTCGGTAATCTTATTGAAGAGAATGATACTGTGGATATTTTCAGATATCCAAAAGAAGATTATACAAAAACTCTTTTAAATTCTGCACCTGTGCTGCATTAATTATTTTTTACCGTTTTTAGAGGTACCTGCATTGTGCTTACAAGAGTTTTGTATTTTTCATCTTTATAAAGGTATATGTCTATAACGTATTGTTCAAGTTCTTTTTTTGTAAAAATATTTTTACCGAAACTTACATCTATTGCCTCGGTAACGCCACCATTAGAAAACAGAGGTGATTTTTTGCTGACAAATTGTCTGCTTACGATTTCAAGCGGCTTTTCTTTTGAACGGTGACGCAAAACAAAATCACCCGATAGTTTATATATGTCGGTCTGCGAAATATTTTTTATGCGGAATTTGCCTTTAAGATTATATTTTAACCAGATTTTTCTTACAGAAAAACTGTCGAGGTAAATTTCTATATCATTTTTATAAATAACTTTATTATTAATAAAAATGTCAAGTGAATGAATTTTGTATCTGTAGTATTTAGCCAGGGTCGGATTTCCTTCCCAGTCGGCAATGTTAGCTGATTTCATCAACGCTTTTGAATAGACTCCGTAATCAATATTCTGCGGTTGTTCTTCGATTAATTTTTCAAAATATTGAACGGATTTTACGGGATCCAGATCTGAATATATTATAGCGAGTTTGTATCTTATATTAAAATTGTTTGGTCTGTAATGCTCTGCTTTTTTTAAAAATCTGACTGCATCAGAGTTACATCCGTTTTTGACCATAATATCGGCAGTTTCTGTATACGCCGTTACGATACGGTCAATTATGGCATTGTCTACAATTGAATCTTTGTTTATAAATTTGTCATAATAATATTTTGATTCTTCGTAACTTTTTGCCGCGCTTAAAAATTTACCTATTGAGTAATATTTATCTCCCATTTCAATATAAGAGCGTGTTTTAAATTTCACAAGCCGTTTATTATTTATGTCTCTTGCGGATTTTATTATATCCTGTGCTTCTTTAAACTTTTCCTGTGCTATAAGAACTCTTGCAAGTCTGTAATAAGGGGCATATACGCCGGGACGTGCTTTATTTAGTGCAATTTCGTATGCTGATTGAGCGTTTGTATAATCGTGTGCAGCTTCATATAAAAGTCCGACCTGCATACAAATAGCGTATTTTTTTTGCCTTAAGTCTTTCATAAGATCAGATTTTGTAATAAGTTGTTTTGCAAGTTGTTCATCAATTTTTTGCTGTTCACGAACATTAGTGTACAGATTTTTTATCATCTCACTTCTTGCATGGAAAGATAAAAGCAGGGTGAATATTAAAGCAGCAAGAAAAGAAATCCCTGCTGTTTTTGCGTAGTCTGCAAGAATTTGTGCAATTGTTTTTTTCTTTTTTTCAAATCGTGTTTTTTTATTACTTTCTTTAATCATTTATTTCCTGCAGCGAAATAGAATCCAGCGGAACGATTTTACTTAATTTCTTGTAAAATTCTTCCATCTTCTTTTTATTTCCAAGATCGAAAGTAGATGTTATTCTTGCTTTCTCAGGATTTTCCAGAAGTTTTTTTGATGAAAAATCCCGCATATTTTCTACGTTTTTATTTAAAAAGTCATAAACTTTATCCACATCATTTATATTTAGATAAACCGTAACTTTGCACCTTCTGACCTGTTTTCCGCTTGCAGGCAGAAACTGTCTTTCAAAGATTCTGATTAGCGTAAGAACAGCTACACTCAATACCGTTGCAATTATTGCAACATCAAACATGCCGGAACCGCATGCCATACCGATACTTGCAGCAATCCAGAGAGTTGCAGCAGTAGTTAAGCCAAACACCATAGGTCCGTTTCTAAGAACAGTACCGGCGCCGATAAAACCGATACCGGTTACTATTTGTGCTGCAACACGCGAAGTATCCCTGATTCCGGTTGCATTTGATATAACTACATTATCACCGCTTGCGTAAGTCGGAAAAGCATATATTGAAAGCAGCGTAAATACGCAGGCGCCGAGACACACAAGAATATGGGTTCTAAGACCCGCATATTTGTTTGTCAATTCGCGCTCCAGTCCCAGAGCAAACCCCAGAATAAGGGCTAAAAATAATCTTATTATGAATTCTGCATTAAAAAATGTATCCATTAAACCTCTCTCCCATAAATTATATAATACAATATTTAGAGTAAAATATCAATGACACATAGCCAAAATACACGTTTTCGGGTATAATACGAAGTATGATAAATACAAAAAGCATAAAAGATGAACTTGAAGAAAGAGAATTTGAAATTCTTAGTCCTTACGCTACAAAATGCAAAAATTCTAAAGGCAGGAAGCGTGAGAGAATTGAAAAGTTTGCAATAAGGACTGAGTTTCAGAGAGATAGAGATAAAATACTGCATTCAAAGTCCTTCAGAAGATTGAAACATAAAACGCAGGTATTTTTGTCTCCTTATAATGACCATTTCAGAACAAGACTTACGCATACGCTTGAAGTTTCCCAGATTGGAAGAACTATGGCAAGAGCTTTGAGGCTTAATGAAGATCTAGTAGAGGCAATTGCACTCGGTCATGATCTCGGGCATACTCCATTCGGGCATTGCGGCGAAAGTATTCTTGATGAGCTTTTGCCCGAGGGATTTCATCATAATCTCCAGAGTGTGAGGGTTGTAGAAGTTCTTGAGGATATGAATTTATGCCGTGAAACCGTAGACGGAATTTTGACCCATACGTGGGGATATAAGCCTAAAACTCCGGAGGCGCAGGTTGTTCAATATGCCGATAAAATTGCGTATATAAACCATGATATAGAAGATTCTATCCGCGCCGGAATAATTTCCGAAAGCGACCTGCCTGCTGATTGTACAAAGTACTATACTTCTAACCAGTCGGCAAGGCTCGGAAAAATGATTACAGATGTAATAACAAGCTCTATGGATAAAGAAAAAGTTACCATGTCTGAAGAAGGCTGGTTTTATGTAACGAAGCTCAGGACGTGGATGTTTGATAATGTATATCTTGACCCTATTGCAAAAGCAGAGGAGAAAAAATCCCGCAATATTATAAGAGCATTGTATGAGCATTATACAGAAATGCTGCAAGCGTATTATAAACAGGAGGAAATTCCTCAGATTGTAACGGATTATATTTCAGGTATGACAGATCAGTATGCTATAAGACGGTATAAAGATTTGTTTATCCCGATGCCTTTAGCAGAACGCACAAATGACGATGCACTTTTAAAGAAAGCGCGTGAAAGAGAATGAAATTAATCAAATATTCTGACTATACGGGTGAAGAGAATATGCAAATTGATGCGGATATTCTTGAAAATGCAATATCTTCGGGGGCAAAAGAACCTGTATTCAGGCTCTATGGCTGGAAACCCAGATGTATTTCTCTTGGCAGAAACCAGAAAGATGAATTTTTAACAGGAGAAATTCCCGCCGTAAGAAGACTAACAGGCGGAAGAGCACTTTTGCATGACAATGAAATCACGTATAGTTATGTAAGTCCGGCTTCCATAATTACAAATGGCGAAAGCGTTGTTGAATCTTACAAATATATTTCGGGAATTTTAATTGACTTCTTTAGAACTCTCGGAGTAGAACTGGATTTTGGTGAAAACAAAAGGGTTTCAACCCATTTTGATTACTGTATGCTGGTTTCTACAGGCGCGGATGTTTGTTATCAGGGTAAAAAACTTATAGGCTCTGCCCAGTGCAGAAAGCAAGGATACATACTCCAGCACGGCTCTATTCTTTTTGATTATGACAAAGAACTTTTAGAACGACTGTTTGGAGAAGAGGTGAGAGGAATTACCTGCATAAAAGAAATCATGCCGGAAATCTCAAAAGAAGTTTTGATTTGTAAATTAGAAAATTTTATAAGTAACACTCATATCCCTGCTTGTATGTAATGACTATTTTATACACTAATAAGTGCGGCATTTTCTATATGATACGTATGCGGAAACATATCGAAAGGCTGAATATAATCCACTTTGGCGCCGTTTTCAGTTAGATACTTTAAGTCTCTGGCAAGAGTTGCCGGATTACAGGAAACATAGATTATCTTATTTTTTGTAAGCT
>CALUVI010000018.1 GCA_944324185.1 Candidatus Gastranaerophilales bacterium
TGGGCAGAATCCAAAGGGTGGAAAGTTGAACTTGTCGACAAATCCGACGGTGAAGAAGCCGGAATAAAATCAGCCACTATAAAAATAACCGGCAAATACGCTTACGGGTACGCCAAAGCTGAAAAAGGCGTTCATAGGTTAGTCAGAATTTCGCCATTTAATGCTAACGGCAAACGCCAGACAAGCTTTGCCTCATGCGAAGTTTCTCCGATTATTCCAGATTATGAAAAAACTATTGTAATTCCTCCCGAGGATATAGAAGTCGATACAATGCGCTCGGGCGGAGCCGGCGGGCAGAATGTTAACAAAGTGGAAACCGCCGTCAGAATTCTCCATAAGCCTACAGGGATTGTAATAAAATGCCAGCAGGAGCGTTCTCAGCTTCAGAACAAAGAAAATGCAATGCAAATGCTTGCGTCAAAATTGTTGGAATTAAGACAAAGAGAGCACGAAAAGAAACTTGCGGAACTCAAAGGCGAAAATTTTGATATTAATTTTGGCTCACAAATCCGCTCTTATGTTTTCCACCCTTATAAAATGGTAAAAGACCACCGGACAGGATACGAAGTCGGAAACGTCGATGCTGTAATGGACGGAGATTTAGACGGATTCATTGAAGAATATTTAAAAACAAAATAGTTTTTATGACCCTGTAAGTCCGTCAGAGCTTTTTTTAAAATTTTCCTTCATATATTTCTGACGCTCACGGATTTTAATCAGAGTCTGCATATCCATCTGTTCCATTTTACGATGGTATTCAAGCCTTTTTATATCTTTTTCAAAATTCTCTGCATCTTTAGCGGCTTTTTCTTTTGCTTTTGCCTGCTCTTTAGCGTGTTTAGCGTCAAATTTAACTTCGGAAGGCGGAATTACTTCGGAATCCTGCTCCAGCCGGAATCCGACAATCGAGACAGGAAAGCTTACGCCGGAAAGTGATTCAAGACGGGAATTTTCGCCGTAAACATCTATACTCCATGTCCCCAGGAATTTAGGAACGTCGCCTGTATAAGCGTAAGCGCATAAAACAACCCGGTTTTCGTCGTTTGCGTCAAACCCCATAGGATAAATATCCCAGCGCTTTTCATCAAAATCAACCCCGCCTGTAAGCGCCCAGTAATTTACTATAGCGTCTCTGATTTGAGGTAATTTTCTTGCTTCTTTCGTCTCAAAATCATACACCCACAAGTCAGTTTTCCATATACCGTCATGCCGGTGTCCGACCTTTTCCTTCACGACAAGCTTTTTATTATCAGGTGAAAAATCAATCGGGGTAAGTGTTCTAAATATAAATTTTGTATCAATATCTTTTGAGGTTGAAATCAAGGGTTCTTTTTCCCTGTTAACAATATTTGCTTTCTTGACTTTTTCAATATCGGAAAGCGTGGAGTCAAGATTTATCAAAAACAAATCACAGCTTGTGCAGTCTGACTGGGCATAATAATAAACTGCCGGATACACAAGCTTTGTAAAATCACCCGACACAATTCCCTGAGCGTTAATCTGCCGGTCAAAATTCAATTTTCTCGGAAGAGTTAATTCCGGACTTCCAACAGGTTCGTTGTATTTTACGAGCTTAAACTTCTTTTGCGGAATATAGACCATATTCTCATCTTTAGGCATCTGAGCTTTATCAAGAATATCGTCATTAATTTCTTTTCTCGATTTTCCTCTGGATTTTGCTTCATACTCAGCAACCGTCATATAGCCGGATTCAGGCATTCTGCTTTTTTCGTACTTTTCTTTTTCGTCAACTTTATCCACTTCATTCAGGTAAATAGTCTCGGCAACAACATGGTCTGACCTTTTGATAAAAGGATATTTCATCTGCTGAAAATGGACTTTTGCAGCCATAATCATACCGGCTAAAGCTTCAAACATTAAACAAGCCCCTCTTTCATAGCCGTAACTGTTGCCTGAGTTCTTGAAGATACGCAAAGTTTTTGCAAAATACTATGAACATGCGCCTTTGCAGTAGCCCTTGTTATAACAAGTTTATCCGCAATCTGCGGGTTGGAAAGACCTTCTACCATAAGCTCCAGAACATCAAGTTCGCGCTCCGTAAGCCCGTATGAGTTTGGAGACTTCTTAATTTCAGGCGCGGTTACAACCTGTTTTTGAGGACGCTGCAGGTTAGAAAAAACGAGTCTCGCTATATTAGGATCAATCCAGCCTACTCCGTCATGAACTGCTTTTATGGCTGAAATTGTCTGTTCGGGAGTAGCTCCCTTCATAATATAACCGTCGGCTCCGGCTTTAAAAGATTCAAAAACATCGTTCTCACTATCGCGGGAAGTAAAAATCAAAACTTTTACATCCGGATTAAAATCTTTAATTCTCTGGGTCGCCTCAATTCCGTCAATGTTCGGAAGCCCGATATCCATCAATATTACATCCGGATTAGCCTCCCTTGCGGCTTTAATCCCTTCAATTCCGTCGGATGCCTGAGCACACAATTCAATACCTTCCGCTTTATCAATAAGCATTGATAAACCCATGCGGTACAATTCGTGATCTTCTACCAAAAGTACATTTATCATACTAAACTTCCTTCATTTTGTTTAATTCCGCCGCTTACAGTATCGGTAAGCAGAAAAGAAAATTCGCTCCCTTTATTTAAGCGGCTTTCAAGCCAGATTTTCCCGCCGTGTGATTCAATAATCTGACGTGATAAGTACAATCCCAAGCCCGTTCCCGTCGAACGCTTTTTGCTTGTTCCCTGCGAGAACCTCTGGAACATATTAGGAATATCCTCCTGAGGGATTCCGCAGCCGTTATCAGAAACAGAGAATATAAGATCATTCCCTTCATTTTTAATAATAATACTAACCTTTCCGCCGTTTTGCGTATAATTAATTGCATTGCCGCAAAGATTGCAGATAACACGCCTGATTTCACTTCTGTCCGCAAAAATCTCCATCTCTTTATTTTCGCACTCGATTGTAAAATCAATGTTTTTTGATTCCGCAAGCGGCAAAAGCTCCTGATAAACCTGCTCTGTAAGGTTATAAATATTAAAATTAGTCTTTGCAAGCGTTAATTTTTCCGCATCATACTTGTAAACCTCAAGAAGAGCGTTCACAAGCCCGAGCAAATCCTCGTTACTCTTCTGCATTGTTGCAAGAAGAGTTTTTTGTTTTTCATCCAATTCTCCAAGAGCACCGTCCAGAAAGAATTTCAGAGTCTGAATTGCGGCAAGAAGAGGTGTACGCAAATCATGGGTAAGTGTTGCTATAAAATCATCCCTCAATTTATCCGATTTTTTCTGTTCCGTAACATCCCTTATTACACCTACAAATCTCTTAAACTCATCCTCCGGATTAATTCTTGCAAAGCTTACTTCAACAGGGATTTCAACATTACTCAAAGGGTTTTTAATAAAAAAGTCTCTCAAAAGAAGTTCGCTCTCGTCCAGTTTATGCAGTTCTTTTGAGATAAAAGTTTTTTTTGAAAATAAATAATCGTCAACAGACGAATTTAAAAGTTTACTCTCTACAAGCCCGATAAGATTCTCGCATGCCGGATTCACCTGCTCTATAATTCCGTCCTCGTTAATAATAACAATTCCGTCCGCACAATAATTAAAAATTCCTTCGAGTTTTGCGTTTGATTGTTTCAAATCCGCAGTTCTTTCTTCCACAATCTGTTCAAGATTGTGAGAATATTTTTCTAATTCCTTCTTAGCCGCTTCAAGCTCCGCTATCTTTTTCCTGAGTTCGCTCAAAAGATAACTTCTCTCAATCCCGTTTCTGATATTCAGAATTAAATCATCATTATCCCACGGCTTTTCTATATACCTGTAAAGCCCGACTTCATTGATTGCTCTTATTGCGTTCTCTTTGTCAGCATAGCCCGTAAGCAAAATCTTACTTACTTCCGGATACATTTTTTTTACTTCACTCAAAAACTCAAGCCCGTTCATTTCAGGCATCAAAAAGTCGGATATAACTAAATCCGGAGTATTGCTCTTTAAAAACTCGAGCGCCTCTTCGGGATTATTAAAAAAATGCGCATTACTGAAACCCTCTACCTTAAGCAGCGTTTTGAATGCAGAGGTTACTATTTTCTCATCATCAACTACGACTATCAATCCCGTATCCATAATCTTATATTAACCCAAACAATACGTTTAGACAAATTATTAAAAATTATGAATATTATGTTATAATCATAATTGTGTTTTAGAATTTTAATCAAAGGAGAAGATATGGCAGAATCAAAATTACTTGCAAGCATTCAAAGAACAGATACGGAACAATTGCAGATTTCTATATCGGAATACAGAGGAAAGAGTTATTTCAATTTGAGAATTTTCTATACAACAGATGACGGTGCAACCTGGCTTCCGACAAAAAAAGGTGTAACCTTTGCGCCGGATCAATTAGACATACTTTCCGAAGCTATTGAAGAAGCTAAAAAAGAATTTATGACCGAAGAGGGGTAAACGAAGAGGGGTAAATATATATTGAATAAACGTATTTAATCCCAAACGGTATGTTAAATTTAAGGAACTTATAATTATGTCAAACGATTCCATGCAGGACGAATTTATTGCAACAGTTTCACACGAATTGAGAACCCCTCTTACAAGTATAAGAGGGTTTTCTCAAACTCTGCTTAATTCCTGGGACAGAATTGATGATGACAGCAAGAAAAAGTTTATTAAAATCATAGAAGACCAGTCAAACAGGCTTATTCATCTTGTGGAAAATGTTCTTTCCGTCTCAAAAATGAACGCCGGAGTTGATGTTCTAAAAAAAGTCGACATAAACGGGGTTATAAAAAAAATTATACCAATATTCACAGAGCAGTATAAGACAAGAACTTTCAAGCCGGAACTGTCACCTAATTTACCCCCTTCAAGGCTTGATGAAGACAAGTTTGAACAAATTATGACAAACCTGATTGATAATGCCGCAAAGTATTCCGGAGACGGTAAAATTGTTACAATTTCAACTGAACCTGACGGTAATATGATTCTTATCAAAGTTAAAGACGAAGGTGTCGGGATTAAAAAAGAGGACTACGAGAAATTATTTAAAAAGTTCAGCCGGCTTGAAAACCATCTTACAAGCACAACCCAGGGTAACGGTCTTGGGCTTTATATTACAAAACAGCTTGTAGAAAAAATGAACGGTGACATAAGTTTTGAAAGCGAAGAGAATAAAGGCACGACATTTTTTGTCAGAGTTCCGATTTACAATCAGGAGGAGGCTTTGAGATGCTCTCGTATATCCTGATAATTGATAAAAGGAAAGAACTTTCCACTAAATACAAAAAAAGCCTTGAAGATGAACAAACTTCCATTCTTATGGCAAGGACACTGAAGGAAGGGATTGAACTTACAAGACAGGCAGAACCTGATTTGATACTGGTTTCTGACAGTATAGATGAAGAGCAGGCATCTTTTTGCGAAAAAATCCGTTCTCTTACCTATAACACAAGACCGACAATTATAGCTCTTTCAAAATCTGCGGATATAAATGATAGAATAAGAGTTCTTGGCTGCGGAGCTGATGATTTTTTGAGTGAGCCGGTTAATATAGAAGAGTTTAAAATGCGTATCAAAGCCCACTTAAGGCGGGATATTGAATCCAATCTCGATAATATAACTCTTCTTCCTAATAAAAAATATACACTGAAAGCTCTGAGGCGGCTTTTAAATTCAGAAAACAAGCCGGCAGTTCTTCTTGCAGGAGTGGAAAAACTGGATAATTATAAAAGCGTATATTCTGATATTGCCGGAGATAAGTTGCTGCAAACGTTCACTGCTATTGCAAAATCCGCATTGGATAAAAATGATTTTTTGGGGCAGATTAATGAAAATACTTTTATAATAATAACAAGTCCCTACAGCGCAGAAAAAATGGCAGCCTTTTTAACATTTGCATTTGATACCGTTGCGCCGAAATTCTATTCCGAACAGGATGCAAGGCGCGGGTATACACTGCTTCAGGGAGACAGAGAAGCGGGAATGAGAGCGGATTTTGTATCCGTATTGATTGGCGGAATCATTGATAATTATGAACTGATAAATTCCGTAGATGTTTTGCTGGAAAAATTGCACACAATTAAAAAGATTGCAAAAATTCCGAGCGGCTCGAATTATGCAATAGACAGGGTAAAACTTACGGGCGAAAATTCGGTAGTTGAGCCGAAAATTAACCGGAGTATATACATACACGAGCCGGATGAAGCTCTTTCACTGCTTCTGAAAACAACATTAGAGCTGCAGGGATATGAAGTCGTTGACAGTATTGAGCCGGAATCTAATATACAGCCGGGAATAATAATACTTGATACTGACGAAGATATGTCAGGGCTTGATATTTGCAGGGAGCTTAAAAACAAGTTAAATTTTGTAAATACAAAAATAATTGTAACCACTACCACGCACGATAAAACAGCTATATTAGATACCGGAGCAGATTTGTACCTTCCAAAACCTTATGAAATTTCCGATTTGATTATGTGGATAGAGTATTTCCAAAAAAACGATTTATAGTATTCAGAAAAAGCTCTTGCAAAAAAAGCTTTATGTGATATTTTAGAAATTGAGCTTGCAAAAAGCTTGCAGGAAGTGAAAATTTAATAAAAAATGTATGCGTCCGTAGCTCAGCTGGATAGAGCATCTGCCTTCTAAGCAGAGGGTCGCGCGTTCGAATCGCGCCGGGCGTATTTTTTCAGAAAAAAGGACGGGTTTATCCCGTCCTTTTTATCTACTGATTAAGTTCCTTCTTTTAAAATTTCTAAATACTCTTTATAAGCAAAAGTCCTATTTCTGCTTTGGGTTGAAGTTTGTTCAAGGACACCGATACTAGTCAGGTCTTTGACTATGCTTGACATTGTATTAAATGCTATATCAAGCTCTTTGGCTGTTCTTTGTATCTCAATAATAGGGTTTGACTCTAAATATTCAAATACTCGCATTGCATTTTTAGCTCTGCGTCCCAAACCTTTAATTTTTAAGCAATAATTATTATGCAATGATGTCAACTTATCGATCGTTTCAACGGCATCTTTAGCGGATTCATAAACAGCTTCCAAGAAAAATTTAATCCATTGTTCATAATTCCCCTTTAACCGGACTTCATTCATTCGGTCATAGTATTCAATCCTATTCTTTTTCAAAAAGTAAGAAATACATAATGCCGGAGTGCTTAAAACTTTATTTTCCATTAAAAATAAAATTATCAAAAGCCGTCCAATTCTGCCGTTACCATCCAAAAACGGATGGATAGTTTCAAATTGATAATGAATTAAGCCTGCTCTAATTAAAACATCAATGTCATCATCACCATTAATATATTTTTCTAACTCAGACATTGCCTGTACCATATCTTCAACAGAAGGCGGAATATAGCGAGCATTTTGCAAATTGCAACCTGCTGCACCTATCCAGTTTTGAGAATGACGAAATTCACCGGGACTTTTATTTTGTCCTCTAACTCCCGATAATAAAACTTCATGAGCTTCTTTAATTAGGCGATTGCATAAAGGAAGTTCTTTTAATCTGTTAATTGCATAATCAGTTGCTTTAATATAATTGACAACATCACCGACAGGTCTGTTTGTGTTTTCTTCCAAACACGGGTCTAATACATCGTCTAAAGTTGCCTGAGTTCCTTCAATTTGAGAGGACATAAGAGCTTCTTTTCTCACATACATTGAAATAAACAAATGAATATTAGGAATTCTGCTTGAGATTCCTTCCAGTAAGGCAAGTTGCTTATTAGCTTTTACTAATATATCTACAATATCCTTATTAAGTTCTATTGGCGGATTAGGTGGCAATACAGCTGGCATAAATGATTTGTAAGCCATTTCACCTGATAAATTATTTTTATATATTCCTGCTCTATTATTCATGGCAACTCCGAAATTGAAATAACATGTTTATTATAACACTTTTATTTCAATTTAGCAATTGAAATTGAAATAAGATTGAGTAATTTGTTACAGTATTTCAATCTCGTATCTAGTAGAACTGAATTTCGTCAAAAATACAGAATTTTTCTATGACTCCGATTAAAGGAGGCTAAATAGGGGATTTACCCCTCCCCCGCCCTTGCGTAAAATCATAATTCTTTAATTTTCAATCTTTCCATAATCGCATAATAGTTGCAAAAATTCTGATAAATCAAAATTAAATCTGATAAAATATGAGAATAAAATTAGTCTCAAATTCAAGCACTCCAATAAACAGAGATAAATTCTGATAAACTCTGAAAAATAGCGACAATATTGCGTTATACAACTTCTAAGCAGAGGGTCGCGCGTTCGAATCGCTCCGGGCGTATAAATAAAAAGAGACCAGTTTTTCGATCTCTTTTTATTTACGCTTGCTTGTATTTGGGGAAATACTCTTTTGAATTTACGTCTCTATTCTATCTCTCCGAAGCAGTCTTTAAGTTTGTCAAGAAAAATCTTTGCAGCCGGAGAAAATACCCGATATTTCTTCCAGACAATATCTAAGCCTGATTCAAGTTTTGGCTTGAGAGGTTTGAAACATAGTTCGCTTTCTTCTGAAGTATTCACAAGTTTATCAAGAGTAATTGCATACCCGACACCTGCTTTTACCATTACTGCCGCATTGTAGACAAGATTTATTGTAGCGACTGTGTTTAAATTCTCAAACTCCCCTCTGAACCACTCAATAAATTCATTCTTTGACGAAGTTTTTCTCATTGCCTGTCTGGAATTAATAAGCGGCAAACCTCTTAAGTCCTCCAATTCAATATATTCTTTTTCTGCAAGCGGACTGTCTTTTCTCATCACAACGCCCCAGATATCTTTATCCGGAAGCGGTAGATTATCGTATTTTGACAAATCAACAGGCTGGATTAAAACTCCGAAGTCCAGAAGTCCTTTGTCCAGTTTTTCCGTAACATCTTCCGCATTACCGCTGAACAGATGGAATTTAATTGCAGGGTATTCAGTCTGAATTTCTTTTATAATTTCTGCAATATGTTTCATGCAATCGGATTCACCGCCGCCTATGTAAACATCTCCGCTTACTGTATCGGTTATTGCCTGAAATTCTGCTTCGGTTTTTTCAACAAGATCAACAATTTCCTGGGCTCGGTTTCTTAATATCATTCCCTCAGGTGTAAGCGTAACCTTGTATTTTCCTCTCACAAAAAGTTTTTGTCCGAGTTCTTTTTCAAGTTCCTGAATCTGGCGCGTGAGTGTCGGCTGGGTAAGATGAAGCGAATTCGCCGCCCCTGTTATACTGCCCTCTCTTGCTACTGTTAAAAAATATTTTAATACTCTAAGCTCCATAAAATAAGAATAATTTATTTAAATATGCCTGTCAAGCATTTTTTATTATGTAATATAAGTATTTGCTATTTTTAAAAAATGATAAATAATATGAGTATGACAAATAATAAGCTTTTTCTGACACCAGAAATGACTTTGTTTAATTGAAAAAGTATAAGGAAAATAATATGGAAATAATAAAAGTCAAAACCCCGAGAGGTCTGGAACTTAAGGGGGCAATGTTTGGAGATACAAGTTCTGATACAGTTCTTATTATGCTAACCGGGATTTGTTCGAATGTTTTTCAAAACGAACTTTTGTATTCTACAGGAAAGCTTTTGGGCAAAAACGGAATTGCCTGTATAATTGCGCACGCTCATGATTCTTTTTCCTGCTTTGCGTACACTGATTTTTCAATAGGGAAGCAAAGACACGCCGGAGTTTTTAATGACGATTTCAGCAAGGTATATGAAGATGTTGAAAGCTACGTAAAATATGCAAAAGAACTCGGTTTCAAAAAAATAATTCTTGGCGGTCATTCTCTCGGCTCAAACAAAATCATACATTATTTAGGGAACACGCCTGATAATTTTATTGACTACTTTATAGTATCATCCCCTGTAGATTTGATGCACTGGTGGCAGATTATGCCTGATATTGATAAGTGCTTTGATATGGCTAAAAAATGGGTTAAAGAAGGGCGCGGAGATGATATTTTACCATTTCTTTTCGGTGGATTTTCACCAATGACAGCCAATACGGTTTTAGGATTTTATAATGCCGAAAACCTTAAAAATTGCCCTGTTTTAAGCGGAGAAGGCGAAACAAAATCGCTTTATAACATAAAGCCGAACGGCTCATTTATTATAGGCTCACGTGATTCCGTAACGGGTGAAAGCCCTAAAAGATTTATGGAAACTCTAAATTCCCGGACAAGAAATCCGGAGGGGAATCAGGTTATAGAAGTTCAGGGAGCGTCACATATATTCTACGGAATGCATGATGAATATGCGCAGCTTATTCTTGACTGCATTGATCTTGGATTAAACCGGATTCCGGATACAAAATCACTCATCAATGAGTAATTAATATTGACAAAATATGGGCAATAGTAAATAATATAAATACAGGGTGGCAGTTTACCAGACTGCCGGATACTCTTAGAAGCTTGAACGGTTCTTATTTATTAGAATAAGAGCCGTTTTTTAATATGTACAAAATCAAAAAGATTAAAATTAAACTCAAATTGAAATCGTTCATATCAGCCCCCTTTCTAGTCGGGAACCAACCCGAAGCTTGAAATAATGTTGTAAGCAGTTCCTTTCTAAAAAGAGTCTCTTTTACCCTGTAGGACTATATTACCATTAAATTTGATATTTTTATAGAGATTCTTCGGATTCATATCCTCATTGTATATGTTATATAGTTTGGTGACAAAAATTGTTTTTTCTTAACAATAGAAGAATAAAAGATAGCATATAACGATGCGGTAAATCTTTGGGCTGGTAGTCTACACGCCAGGTTTGCCGTCATTCAGAGGGCGTGAGCCCGAAGAATCTCTATAACTTCAAACCATTCCGGTCTCTATTCACTCCTCACTATTCACCTAAAAAGGGTTTCTTCGCCCCTGAATTGTTGTTGGGCTCTGAATGACGGAGCTCTGGACATTAACAAATAAATCGGGCTTTAGCCCGACAATAACTTTCTCGTGTAATACCCTGATGGATAATACAAAAAATCTTGAATTATATTACCATTACAATGCAGAAAAATTCTGCAGAAAGGGGATATAATGAATCCGTTAAAAGAAAAGGGTATACCTGTAGAAAAACAGATAAGAAACTGGCATCAGATTGTCGGAAAACCTTACAACAAAGTTGAGGTTGATTGTTATACCAGAACAAGACAAATTTTAATGAACGGTATAGAAGTTGAAGCCTGGGGTTTTAAACACCAGCTTAACAGGTTTGTACCGGACAACAATGATAAAGAACTTATTGCAAGGATAAGCAGGATAGAAGATTCGCAGCAGGCGACTGCAAACTGGATGGGACCGGCTGATCAGTCGGTACTTGAGACAACATTGGGATATGAACAGGTTGCGGTAGATTTGACTGCCTGGATGGCGCAGAATGAACCTGATCCTTATGTAAAAGAAACTTTTGACTTCGGGCTTCTTGAGGATTTTGATCATTTATACAGATATTCTCAGTTTGCGTATATGACAGAAGGTTTTGAACCTGATGATATCGTACAGGGGCAGACCGATGTTATAGTAGGACGTCCTACCCAGCATCATCATAACTGCAACGGGCTGAGAATCAGAAAGCATTATGATAAAAAGACTGCCCATCCGCAGACAAAAGTTAATATCCTGACACTTTTATCAGGTGAGCAGCAAACCCATAATTATTATGCAGAACACGGTTTTATGTACGGCGACCATGTTTTAAGAGAAACTTACGCTGAGATTAAAGATGTCGAAGAAGAACACGTTACAATGTATGAGTCTTTAATAGATCCGACAGAAACTATGTGGGAAAAATTCCTTATTCACGAATTTACCGAGGTTTGTAACTACTATACCTGTATGGAAGACGAGCCGGACGATAGAATCAAAAAGACATGGGAATTGTTCCTTGATATAGAACTCGGACACTTGCAGGCTGCGGCAGAATTGTTTAAGAAATACGAAAAGCGTGATCCGGAAGAAGTAATCGGAACAGAAATCGTTATTCCGTGCAGGTTTAAGTCACAAAAAGAATACGTTCAGAAAGTTCTGGAAAAAGAAGTTGATAAGCGTCTTGAAGCAGAGGGAGAATATACTACGATAAAGAAACTCAGAGAAGACTGGCAAAGTTATAAAGTTCAGGAAAAACAAAACGAGATAAGTTCGCCATCTGAAAACGCAATTCGTCTTGCAGGAATTTACCACGACAGAGATATAGTTGCGGCTGATGAAGAACTTAAGGATAAAGAGGTTGATTTATTGAAGAAAGGACTTCAGAAAGTCGGGTTAGCGAATAATACAGTAATGCCTGATGAATTGGAGAAAATGATAGAAAAACACGAAGCAAGAGAAGAAGAGAAGGAAAAATTGATTTAGAATTTATTCATATAAGGGGGCTTAACGCCCCTTTTTATTTTAATTTTAATTTGTTATGCCGGTTAGAAGTTAAATATTAAAAATTTATCAGTAACTTATCGACAAATTTTAAAAAATTTTGTATAATTGACTCAAATGTGTGTAAAAGTTATTGTCGGGTTAGTAAATCCGCCCTGCATTGTTGTAGTACAACTTGCAAGCTATAAATGCTGGGTGAAATCCGACAAAAACTGAACATAAATCGGGTAAGCTTGCCCGACAAAATAATTAAAGAGGTGTATTATATGAAAATCAATGCAGTTAATGGTACAAATCAACCCGCTTTCCAGAAGGTTAATCAAAAATATTTGAAATGGGCAGAAAAGGATTATAAATTAATGAAAAATATCGGAACTGAATGGTATGAATCACTATGTGATGATGTCATTCTTTTCAAAGATGTTTCAAAACAAGATGCAATTGATACAATAAATGCGGCAAGAAAATATGTTACAAAAGGCAGCATGAAAGCTTATGAGACCTTGTTAAAAAACATACAAAAATCTTAATCAACAAGCTCGCTTATATTATTCCCGGCAATAGCGCCTAATCCCATGCCGACAAGAGAGCCTACGGAACCAAAATATTTTGCGCCAAGCGCTCCGCCGTAACCGATTCCTGCAATGGAGCTTGCAAAATTTACTGCGGATTTTGCAGTAGCTTTAATTGCATTCTCGCCGTCTGAAATTTCTTTAACCAGATGTGCTGCTTCTAATCCCCCTAAAACCGCTCCACCGATTTTGGTTGTCCTTGTCATTGCACGGGCTGTAAGTTCACCAAAAGGGGATTTAGTGATAAACTGTTTTGCACGAATATAAATAGGATTCTCTTTTGTTGATGTTATATTTTCTATTTTTGTATCAATAGGAGTTTCTTTAACATCAAATTTATTTATAACAAATTGTTTCAGCTTTGTATCCCACAAAGTCGTATCATTCTTCAATAACCACTTCGCAAACTTCGGACAAGGGCTTGTTGCGGGGTTTACAAATTTATGCAGCAATGTTCCTCTAAAAAATGAAAACGGATGCTGGGCTTTTTTGTAGTCATAAGAGGGGGTAAAAGATCTGCCTTCCGCACCTGACTTAATTTGTGAATAAGCGGATTTCATATCCCGCCAGTCCTCGGGAGCGTTCAAGACAGCAAGTGACACAAGTCCGGCTGCCGGAATATAATCATCTGCTTCAATTTTGTCCGGAACCCTCTCAACACGTCTGAAAATCGGGCAAACATCAAATATTGAAGAGAGTTTATTCTCTTTATCCACGCGCTTTTTAACCTCCTCATAATCCTGCTGGATTTGAGGAAATTTGCCCAGCTCATTCTGATATAGTACCGGATTGATTTCTGACACAATAATACCTTCTTTTACCACACTATATTTATATAAAGTATTTTTGTCAGCAAAAATTGCGCAAACTTACAGAAAGTTAAATTTTTTTAAGAAATCTCAGCCGGCATTTAAAGGATATAGATAAGCATAAGACTATGAGTCTTTTAAATGCTTAAAGTGCTTATAAATATACAAAATACCGAGGATTCCAAAAACAACAACAATCAAAATATCGAATTTATGCCAGAGGTGTTTAAACATTTCCATATTCTGCCCGAATTTTACTCCGACATAAACCAGCAGATAACTCCAGACAAGCGAGCCGAGGAATGTAAGCGTAAAAAATATTCTTTTCTTTGCCTTTAAAATCCCGGCAGGAAGTGAGATAAAAGTTCTTATTACAGGAAGCATTCTGCAAATAAAAAATGCCCAATCTCCGTATTTTTCAACCCATTTATCAGCATCTTCCAGATCTTTTTTAGAAACTAAGAAATATTTTCCGTATTTTTCAACAAATTTACGTCCGCCGAAGTATCCGAGGTAGTATGATGGAATTGAACCTAATACGCATCCGAATGCTCCTGCCCACGCTGCAACGTGAAAGTTCATTTCACCTTTGCTTACAATATATCCTGCAAAAGGTAATATTGCTTCGCTCGGAAGCGGGATATTGCAGGACTCTATTGCCATAAGAAGGCTTATACCAAACGGTCCAAGATATGTTATAACGTGTTCAATAAAATTCACAAGATGTGCTAATATAAGATTTATAAATTCCATAAAACTCCCCCGATTCTTTTTCTCGTATTATACAGGAAACAAAATCCGTTTTAAAGTTATTGCGCGCTTGAGCAGAATGTCTTTATCCCCTGTCAAGCAGGGTATTAACGGAATCATAGATTTTTTGAAAAGTTTGATTAGGCGCAAGCTTCGGACATCTTCGCATTGTATTTCCTTTTGTATATGAGCTTAAAACATCTGTAAGTTCCGCAAGCGGCTTAATTATGTTTTTGGCAAGCGTTCTCATAAGCAGAATCCCCAAAGCCCAGGTCATAATTGCAAGGAAGGTTATAACCCACGCGGCTGCCGAACTCAGCCTTTTTGCACTTAATGCCGCGTCTTTCATAGCAAGCCTGTTAAGACGCGAAAGTTCAATGATATTATCTACGGTAATTTCTTTATACTCAGCATTCTTAAATCCCTTTTTATAGTTTTTTTCAATTTTTTTAATAGCCCCTGCTTCGCCTTTTTCGGTAATATTTGCTTCTCCGTCTCTGAGCGCCTGTTCAAAAAGCTTTATATCTTTTTTTATCGTAAGCGCAGACATCATTTGCTCGGTTATATAAAGAGAGCGTGTATTATGTTCGTTTATTTGTTCAATTGCAGGTGCCAGCCTAAAAAACCCTCTAATCCCTGCTATAGCCAGAATTGTTGAAAAAATTAATATCAAAATAAAAGAAGAGTAAAAAGATTTTGAAAAGTTCATTATTTATTCTCCTCAATCATTTTTGCAATAGCATCCTCCGTGCATACAAGAAGAAGCTTATCTTTTGTATCCAAAATTTCGTTTGGAAAAGGTCTTGTAAGTTTGTTTCCTTTTTTGATTGCAGCGACAATAATTCCGTATTTGTTCGGAAGAGCCAGTTCTATTAAATTTTTACCTTCCATAAACGGCTGTACGTTAATTTCCAGGAGCTGAATGTTTTCAGAGGTTTCATCGTTGATAATATTCTGGAAAAGAATTTTGTACGCAAACTTTTTTCCATACTCCGCATCCGGATTGATAACGTTCTTTGCGCCGACTGCCTTAAGAATTCTCTCATGAATTTTATCAGTCGCCCGTGCAATAATATTTTCACACCCCATTTGTTTCAGAATGGCAGTAGTTAAAATAGAAGGTTCTCTTGCTCCGATTGCACAAATAACAACATCTCTCTCCTTCGGACAAAGCCTTGCCATAGCAGTTTCGTCAGTTGCATCAAGACAAATTGCATCGTCTAAAAAACTGGCAGCTTCTTCTACAAGTTCCTTATCAGAATCAGCCGCAATAACTTCTGCCCCTTTTTCGGATAAAGTTCTTGCAAGCGACATTCCAAATTGTCCCAAACCTATTATTAACACTTGTGTAGACATTATTTTATCTCCTATGTTAGTGAAATTTTTGCATCAGGATAACCGATTCGTGAATCCGTTATTCTTGTATTCAAATAGCAAACAAGTGTTGCAGGAGCCACCCTTCCCAGAAACATTGTTGCTATTATAATAATTTTTCCGACACCGTCAAGAGCGGTTGTTGCACCCATTGTAAGCCCTACGGTACCCAGTGCGGATACCGCTTCAAAAATAAGTTTCAGAGGATTTGCGCTCTGGGTAGTCAAAAGCATAAGTATTGAAATACCAAGTATAAAAAAGTATGCTGCAGTAAGTGTAACGGCTTTTTGTATTATATCAATCCTTATTGCCCTGTTTCTTATGATATTATCCTTTCCTCTTATCGTATTCCAGAAGGTCAGGAAAAATATTCCGACAGTTGTGGTCTTAAGCCCGCCCGCCGTACTTCCCGGAGAGCCGCCAGCAATCATCAGCCCGACCATAAGAAGAAATGTTCCCATATTGATATTACTTAAATCTACGGAATTAAATCCTGCTGTCCTTGCAGTTACTGATTGAAACCACGCATTATTTATTTTATCCGCAATGGTCATTCCGCTCAAAACACCGTTGTATTCGGATATAAAGAAGAAAAGGGTTCCGAAAAACAACAGGGCACATGTTACAGTAAGAACAATTACCGAAACCGGCGGAAGCTTCTTTCTCTTAAACAAATTCATCAATGTAACGCAAATTGCCGGAGAAATTCCGCCTAAAATTATCAGAAATGATATTGTATAAATTATAACCGGACAATGATTATAACTTACAAGATTATCCCCCGTAAAAAAGAACCCCGCATTACAAAAAGCAGAAACTGCGGAAAAGATTCCGTACTTTAGCCCTGTCAGAATATTATGTTCAATAAAAGAAAATGCGCCCGTTAGAATAACCGCTCCGATTAGTTCCACAAGGAAAGTATATTTAAAAATCAAAATAAGCGAGTTTTTAATATCCTCCTTGCTTTCCGCCTCAAAAATATACCGCGCGCTTCTCTCGTGCGTAAGCGACATTCTTTTGCCCAGAAGAATAAATACAATCGAGCTTATACTCATTATTCCTAATCCGCCCGTTTGAATAAGCAGCATAACAATAAATTGTCCTAAGCCCGTAAATTTACTCCCGAAATCCACTACAGAAAGTCCGGTTACGCATACTGCACTCACGGCAGTAAAAAGAGCATCAATATAATTCACGCCGTACGGTGAAGAAAACGGGAGGTAAAGCAAAAAACCGCCCAGTAAACAAAGCAGAAAAAACGTTACCGGAAGAATTCTCTCCGGATATTTCATTATAAAATCAAACCGGTCATTTGATTTATTCAGAAAAAGCAGTTTGTTTTTTTCTCCCACCGTGAATACCCTTTGAAATAAAGTATAGCATAAAATGGTTTATTTTACAGATTTAAAGCTTACATACTTCTTTTTGGCAGAATTAAATACCATTGTCTTAATTCTGTTTTCATTCACTACAAACCTTATAGAGTTATTTATATCTGTTCTCAGTATTTTAACTCCTTTTAAAGTCTCAATTGTCCTGATTGAAGGATGGGCAAATTTGTTTGTACCGACTGAAATTACTGCATATTCCGGATTTAAATTCTTAAGCATTTCTTTTGTAACAACACCTGAAGCTCCGTGATGTCCGATTTTCAGAACAGTTACGGGAGAAGGTAAATCCTGCTTTAGTTTTTCATAAGTTTTAATTCCGGAATCGCCGGTAAATAGCATTTTGAAATTCTTATAGCTTACAAGAGTCAATATAGAAGCTTCATTATCTCCTACTCCTTCTATTTGCGGCGTTATATAATTAGTAACAGAAAGTCCGTTTTCGTTTATAACCTCCTGCTTGTTTTGCGCAAGTATGAGATTAACATCTTTACTTTCAGCCGTTTTATAAATGTATTTTGCCGCATAAGAGTTGTGGTTCAGTGAATTTACGTACAAATTATTTACCTTCACTCCCCTCATCAAATCAACTGCTCCGCCGCAATGGTCATTATCAAAGTGAGTCACAATAATCGTATCAATTTCTTTTATACCTCTGTCTTTTAAATATTTGAGTATCAAAAATTCTGCCTGAGACTTTCCACCGTTATATCCGCTCTTTCCGGTATCAATCATCATATACTTATTGTTAGGTGTTTTGATAAGAAACGCGTCAGCATTTCCGACATCAAAAGCTGTAATTTCCAGATTGTGATTAGGTATTGATATTGTTGAAGCAAGAAGTACCGCAAGCAACACCGGAAGAGTTATCTTAAGAATTTTCAAATATTTTTCTCTGATTTCTTTATTTAGAAATGCTGTAGCATTGAGCAAAATTGCATAATAAAGTATTAGTTGAAATACAGAAGGATGAGTTGTCTGCATAGCAGCATGCGGAAGCTTTCCCCAGAAATCGGAGATATTTACAAGAATTGTAATCATCGGATTTAGTACAAAATCAGCCCCTTGAAGAACAAAATCCGGTGTAACAGTTGAGAGAAGAGAGCTTACAAAGCCGCCGAAGCTTATCACGGAAAGAATCGGAACGCTCATTATGTTGGCGAAAACTGAATATAAGCTTATGTTATTAAAGTAAAAGATTTGAACCGGAATTACCCAGAGCTGAGCTATAACAGGAACACTGACAGTTCCTGTAAGCCAGTTTACAATTTTATACTTACTCTTTATAAGATAAGGAGTTGTAACCAGAAGCCCGAAAGTTACAATAAAAGATAGCTGGAACCCGACATCATTAATATACATCGGATTATAAAGAAGCATTAGAAACGCAACAAATCCCAAAAGTGCAATACTGTTCGCATCACGGTCAAGAAGTTTTCCTATCAAGACAAAAACCAGCATACACGCGGCTCTTACAACAGAAGCGCCGAGTCCTGTCATAAGAGAGTACACAATTACCATCAAAATACCTATAGAAATATTGACTTTGTAATTTATCCTGATAGTTGAAAACAGGAAAAAGAAGAATGAAAAGATAAAAGCAACATTCATGCCGGAAGCCGCGAGAATATGCAGCAAGCCCGAGTTTACAAAAGACTGCTTGATATTCTCCGGCGGAGATACCGCATCATCACCGAACACAATACCGCCCAAAATTTCAAGATTCGGACTCGTTAAATATTTTGAATGCTTTTGTATTATCTTTTCTCTAAAATCATTAATTCCCTGAAGAGACTTTTCTACGAGAGAATGCGGGCTGTCCAAACGAACCGGCTCAGAATCTCTTGCCCCGTAGAAAACCGCATAAACACTGAAATTTCTCAAATAATTTCCATAATCAAATTGTGAGGGGTTGCCGGCTTTAAAAGGAGGAGATAGACGCCCTTTGATTTTGTAATAGTCATATATTTTCAACTTTTCTGCCGTATTTAAAGTAACAAGAGTCTTTTCATCGTCAAATGTCTTTACAATATCATCATACTCGACTTTATTAACCTTAAAGAAAAACCTTTGTTTACCCGAGTCTTTATTCTGCGGAATTGAGATTATTTGTCCTGATATTTCACAATTAACCGGTGCAAGACTGATAAGTTCGTCCGTAGTTTTGAGTCTGAAAACAGTATTTGCAATTCCTATGTAAAATATTAAAGCCCAAATAAAGATATACCTTGGTTTGAAGTAATCTTTGAGAAGGAAAAATGTAAAGAGAAAGGTGATTCCTAATGACAATACAAGAAGATGACCGCTCAAAACCGCATAAAGCCCGAGAATATACACAACAACAGCCACAAGCATTAATGAGTTTTTATTAAGACAGATAGTTTTACACAAATCTCTTATCATATACGATTAATTTTAGCATAAGAACAAATGTTATTGCCGGGCTTTACACAATATAAAACTTTACTTTAATGACTTGAATTTAGTAGTGTGGAGCTTGCTCCTCAAAATTTAAATTTTATAAAAATGCAGGATGCGATAAATCTGTGATTTACCGTATCAAAATTATATATTCACCCGGAAACAAATCGGGCTTTAGCCTGACAAAAACTCCGGTAAATAAAGAAAAAATAAACGGCGGTAAGGGGAATTGAACCCCTGTTTGGAGAATGAGAATCTCCCGTCCTAACCACTAGACGATACCGCTTTATTATATAGGAGCATAATCGGAATAGATTATACTCGACCAATCATCTTCAAAATAACTTATCTGAGTTAAAGTCCCTGTTTTTATCAGGTTTTTAAACTGGCTTACAGGATCAAGGTTAAGCGTTTTTGCTATTGCCGACTGGATAACATCCGGAGTTGTAACAACAATAATACGATTACCTTTATTTTCTTCTACAAGTTTATCAATCATTTTAGATACACGCTTGTTGAATACTTCAAGGGATTCGCCGCCTTCCGGCTTTTGAATAATTGCATTAGGTCCGTATTCGTCATAAACATCAGAATAAAGCCTTCCGCTCCAATCCCCGTGATTTCTGGCTTTCAAATCTATTGTTGTAATTTCTTTTTTAAACAATTTAGCTATTATTTGAGCAGATTGTGTGCATCTTGCTGAAGCGCTGGTGTAAATTTTATCATACGCAACCCCTCTTTTTTCAAGATATTCACAAACTTTTTCAATTTCTTCTTCGCCAAATTCGTTTAATTTAGGGTATTTTTCCGTATCACAAATGATACCATCCATAGAATGAACCGTTGCACCGTGTGAGACAAATGTTATTTTACATTTACGTTTGAACATTTTATACCCTCTTGATTGAATTATATCACAAAAAATTTTTAATCTACAACTTTAGTTGTAAAAAAACTCAATATTTCGCATATTTTTGTATAATTGACTTTTAAAATAAAAACCTTAAACTAATGGTGTATAGGTATAATTAAATAAGGAGACAGTCTATGGGAAAACGTTTAGACGGTTCATCACTCTTCAGCGGCATTAATGCCGGATTAACAAATTCTTTTGCATTACTATCCAGCCAGTATGAGGACGGATTAACATTAGAGAACCTGACCAACTCTCTTACAAATACAAATATTACAAATACTGTATACGGTACAACGTTTGCATCATATTTGACAAATAATTTCAACAGTGTTGACGCAAACTCTGACGGAACAATTTCAGCCGATGAAATTCAGCGGTTAATGAGCAATATGGCAACTCAGGGATTAACAAGAGAGCAAATAATGTCACTCGGAGCATCTTCGGGTATGAGTACATCTTTGCAGGAAACTGTTCTCGCTCATTTTGACGATATTGATGCAAATAAAGACGGCAAAGTTACTAATCAGGAAATCAACGCTTACGGAGTTAATTCCGAGATTGAAAAACAAAAGATTGAGGACAGAAACCGGATAGTTAACAACATGTCATTATTTTACGGCGACGACAGTCAGGAGTATGAAGGAAGTATGTTAGATTACCGTTATCTCGACGACGAAGAGAACAGTTAGGTAAAAAAGTAAGAAGAGAAGGCGCACAAAACAAAGTTTTGTGCGCCTTATTTTTTGCGCAAAAAAATTTTTTACGGGGTTTAGATAGAATATGATAAATAATATTTCTTACATAACATACACACCCCGGGCTTTCACCCCTAATAAAAATATTTCATTCAAAGGTAATATTCCAACGCTTACGCATACAAATATCGGAAGCTGTCTGGAGGGTTATATCGGTAAAATCAGGGTCAGAAAAGACAAGGGCGAAGCTTATTTAAATGTATTCAAAAAATATCTCGGTGAAAAAGTCGAAAATTATACAATTAAAGATGATAAAAATAATGTTATAGGCAACGTTAACATTATGATAATTAAAGTTCCTGTAAACCCATGGGACGGAATGGATCCAAGTCATGTTTTTGTTGATGATTTGAGAAATTTTTCAAAACCGGGTACACCTTATCATAATCCGGAGTTGGAATACTTTAAAGATATAGGAACAAGACTTCTTCAAATAGCTCAGAGGAGAAGTGACGAAGCACAGTGTCAGGGTAATATAAAGCTTATTTCTAAAAATGAATCCATGAACTGGTACAAGAATATTATCGGCATGCGTCAGGAACATCCGCCAATTCCGGGGCAAAAGTTAAGAATACACAACCCTAACAAAATGTATCTTCCGCCTGAGAGCAAAGAACCCCTGTCCAGACTTCAGGGCGGGCTGTAATTATTCCTCTCTTTTAATATCGTGCGGTTCAATCGGCTGCGGCTTTGTCATAACACTTATTATGCTTAAAACTACCATAATAAGGATTAAAACTGCTATATAAATAAAATAGTTTTCTAATGCTCCGGTAAAATAAGTTGCGAGCGCTCCTCCCACAATTGCAACAGAAGTCAGAATTGCAACGGTGATTTTTTGAGAAAAACCGGCTTTTAAGAGCTTGTGATGAATATGCTCCGCATCAGCCACAAACGGAGATTTACCTTTCATAATCCTTCTGAGACTTGAGTATGTAATATCCATAATCGGGACAGCAAGAACAAGAAATGGCAGCAGCACTGCTATTGCAGCCCCTTTCATTACTCCTGCAATTGAAAGTGTTGCAAGGAGAAATCCCGAAAACAATGCGCCTGAATCCCCCATAAAGATTTTTGCCGGATTAAAATTGAACGTAAGAAACGCAAGCATTGACCCCGCCAGGATAAAAGCTATAAGTGCCGTTATCGGCTGAGCCGGGGTTACGGCTACCGCTATAAGGGCTAAAGTAATTGAACTTACGGTAATTACAGAACCGGCAAGCCCGTCTACACCGTCAATAAAATTAACAGCGTTTGAAATCCCAACAATCCACAACAAAGTTATCGGATAAGAGAAAATTCCCAGGTGAATAACTCCGCCCATCGGATTAAAAATTGTATCTATTTGGACGCCTAAAAGATAGACTATTGTTGCAATAGATAACTGTATGACAAGTTTGAATTTAGCATCAAGGTTATAAATATCGTCAACTAAACCAAGCAGGAACATTAAAGAACCGCCAAGGAGAATTCCCGAAAGCAAGCTTCCGTAAGGATAGTAGCTCATAAGTACCAGAAAAAGGAAGGTTAGCATAGCGCTTGACCAAATTGCGACTCCCCCGAGCCTTGAAATCGGAAGTTTATGAATTTTTCTTTCGTTTGGAAGATCAACGAGTCCTTCTTTTTGCGAAAATTCAATAACCAGAGGTACAATAAATACCCCTATAAGATATGAAATAAATGCGCCTATTATATGTGCTTGTGTAAGTTTGATTATCATTTTTGTCCTTTTGCTTAGTGAATAGTGAATAGTGAGGAGTGAATAGAAATTATCAAACCTTGTTTTTTCAACGTAGGTCAGGTTTACCAACCTGACAAAAACTCTGCACACTACTTCTCAAATGTTCAACTTATTCACCTTTCAACGTACATTAATATAACGGATATTTCTCACAAAGCTTAAGAGAATCCTCTCTCAACTTTACAAGAATTTCTTCGTTATCTGAATTTTTGATGGCTTCTGAGATAATTCTTGCGACTTCTCTCATGTCATCTTCTTTGAAACCTCTTGTTGTCATAGCTGCAGCCCCGAGTCTTATGCCGCTTGTAACAAACGGACTCTGCGGGTCGTTCGGAACGGTGTTTTTGTTAGCAGTAATTCCGACTCTTTCAAGAACATTTGCCATGTCTTTTCCGGTTTTGCCGGTTTTTCTTAGATCCAACGTCATAAGATGGTTTTCTGTCATACCGCCTACAATATCCATTCCGTTATCAAGAAGCCCTTGCGCCATAGCTTTAGCGTTTTTGACAATTTGTTTTGCGTATTCTTTAAATTCAGGAGAAAGTGCTTCTTTTAATGCAACCGCTTTACCTGCAATAATATGTTCCAGGGGTCCGCCCTGAATTCCCGGAAAAACTGCCTTATCAATAGCTGCCGCATACTCTTCATCACACATAATAATACCGCCTCTGGGACCTCTTAAGGTCTTATGGGTTGTTGTTGTTATGATTTGCGCGTAACCGGCAGGAGACGGGTGAACACCGCCGGCAACAAGCCCTGCAATGTGTGCAATATCCGCAAGTAATATTGCTCCGGCTTCGTCTGCTATTTCTCTGAATTTTTTGAAATCTATTATTTTAGAATAGTTGCTTGCTCCGCAAATAATTAATTTTGGCTTATGTTCAAGCGCCATTCTTCTGACATCGTCATAATCTATATTTCCGTTTTTATCAACGCCGTAGCTTTTTACATTAAAGAACATGCCGGAAAAATTAACCGGTGAGCCGTGGCTCAGGTGTCCGCCGTTTGATAAATCCATACCCAGAACATGGTCTCCGCTTTTTAAAAATGCTGCAAAAACCGCCATATTAGCCTGAGCGCCTGAATGCGGCTGAACATTTGCATGATCCATACGGAAAAGTTCACATGCTCTTTTTTGAGCCAACTCTTCTACTTTATCAATAACTTCGCATCCGTTATAATAGCGTTTATGCGGCTTACCTTCCGCATATTTGTTGGTCAAAACGCTTCCGCAAGCTTCCATAACTGCAGGAGAGGTAAAATTCTCACTTGCAATAAGTTCAATTGTAGTCTGCTGTCTTTTCAACTCTTCATCAATACATTGTGCGACTTCCGCGTCAACTTCTCTTAGTTTTTTTAGATTCATAACCCCTCCCTAATCTTATTCAATTATATTTAAAAATAATAATGAAGTAAATATGTAACAAATTGCATAAAATTTTAAAAGTTAAAGAGATTCTTCACCCCTGAATTGTTGTCGGGTTCAGAATGACTGCTGACTTTATGTGTTCCAGCACTTAATAAGGAATCGAATTACCGTCAGAAAGCGAAGGAAGTTTGCGGAAGCAAAGTCAGAAAACTCATTTATTGCAGGTAACCAGGCAGGTTAGGAATGGGTACTTAAATTCGTTATTTTATAATACCAAAGGGGCGCGGCAAAGCCGCGCCCTTTGGTTTAATAGCTTTTTATTACCTCATTTAATTAAGCTTTTTCAAAAACAATTTCATCGTCTTTTGAATCGATTTTTATTTTATCACCGTCAATGAATTTCTGAGCAAGAAGCAGTTTAGAAAGAGGATTTTCAACCATCTGCATAATCACTCTCTTAAGCGGTCTTGCACCGTATACAGGATTAAATCCGCGTCTTGCAAGAAGTTCTTTGGCATCATCTGTTATTTCAAACGTTATATTCTTATCAGCAAGAAGTTTTCTCAAATGATCCATCTGAATATCTACAATTGAAGACAATTGCTGCATTGTAAGAGCCTTAAAGAAGATTGTTTCATCAACCCTGTTAAGGAATTCAGGTTTAAACCGTTCTCTCATAACTGCCATGACTTTTTCTTTTGTTTCATCAAAGTTACCGCCTGCATTATTGATAGAATCCTCAAGAATAATGTCGCTTCCGATGTTGCTTGTCATAATAATAACAGTGTTTTTAAAATCAACAGTTCTGCCTTTAGAATCTGTCAAACGCCCGTCATCAAAGATTTGCAGCATCAGGTTGAATACATCCGGATGAGCTTTTTCAATTTCATCAAACAGAACGACAGAATATGGTTTACGTCTTACAGCTTCCGTTAACTGTCCGCCTTCTTCGTATCCGACATATCCCGGAGGAGCCCCGACAAGTCTTGCAACGTTGTGTTTTTCCATATATTCAGACATATCTATTCTTATGATTGCATCTTCGTCGTTGAACAAAAATTCAGCCAGAGTTTTTGCAAGTTCAGTCTTACCAACACCTGTCGGTCCTAAGAAAATGAAGGTACCAATCGGGCGTTTCGGGTCTTTCAAACCAGAACGGGCACGCCTTATTGCATCTGCAACAGTTTCAACCGCTTCATCCTGACCGATTAAACGTTT
The DNA here is from genome assembly GCA_944324185.1 of Candidatus Gastranaerophilales bacterium. Taxonomy (GTDB): domain Bacteria; phylum Cyanobacteriota; class Vampirovibrionia; order Gastranaerophilales; family Gastranaerophilaceae; genus CAG-196. The sequence goes on from CALUVI010000018.1 coordinate 25,696, forward strand.
GTGCAGCACATCTTCCATTCTGAGAAGTTTCTGCATTTCACTTTCAACCAGCCTGTTTACAGGAATTCCTGTCCATTTACTTACAATTTGGGCTATATCATCACCGTCAATTTCTTCTTTTAGAAGCTGGTTTTCACTTCTTTCTTTTCCCTGAATTGACTGCAATTTCTTTTCAAGTTCCATTAATTTGCCGTACTTGAGCTCTGCAGCTGTCTGCAAATCAGTGTTACGTTCGGCTTCCGCAATTTTTGTTTTAACCTGATCTATTTCATCTTTTATTGCGGCTTCGCCGGTAATTGAATTCTTTTCAACTTCCCACTGGGCTTTGAGTTTGGAAATTTTGCTTTCCAAATCATCAATCTCGGAAGTCAATTTGTCAATCTTTGCAATACATTCAGGAGAGGTTTCTTTCTTCAAAGCTTCTCGTTCGATTTCAAGCTGAATCTTCTGCCTCATCATAACATCAATTTCTTCCGGCATTGAATCAATTTCTATACGGAGAGCTGAAGCCGCTTCATCTATTAAGTCAATTGCCTTATCCGGAAGGAATCTGTCTGTAATATATCTGTCAGACAATTGCGCTGCAGCAATCAGAGCACTGTCTAAGATTCTTACTCCGTGGTGAACTTCGTATTTTTCTTTCAAGCCTCTTAAGATTGAAATAGTATCCTCAACAGACGGCTCGTCAACCATTACCGGCTGGAAACGACGTTCAAGAGCAGGGTCTTTTTCAATGTATTTACGGTACTCGTTAATAGTCGTAGCACCGATTGTTCTTAATTCACCTCTTGCAAGCATAGGTTTTAAGAGGTTCCCGGCATCCATAGAACCTTCTGTTGCGCCGGCGCCGACAACCGTATGCAATTCATCAATGAACATTACAATTTCGCCGTTTGATTCCTGAACCTCTTTCAAGACAGCTTTCAAACGCTCCTCAAATTCGCCTCTGAATTTAGCGCCCGCAACAAGTGCGCCTAAATCAAGAGAAATAAGTTTAACATTCTTCAAGCTTTCAGGAACATCACCTCTGATAATTCTCTGGGCTAAACCTTCTACTATCGCGGTTTTACCGACACCCGGCTCACCTATTAGTACAGGGTTATTTTTTGTTCTTCTGTTTAAGACCTGTATAATACGTCTTACTTCTTCATCACGCCCGATTACAGGGTCTAATTTCCCCTTACGGGCTCTTTCCGTAAGGTCGGTTGAATATTTTTCAAGCGCCTTCATATTTTCTTCTGCATTTTTATTATCCACTTTTTTGTTACCTCTAATCTTTCTCATTGCGTTCAAAACCGAGTTAGTATCAACACCATTGCGTTTCAGTAAATCTTTGATAAACGAACCCTCAAGTTTTGTCATCGCAATTAATATACATTCAATTCCTATAAAATCATCCTTCAGGCTTTCAGCTTCCTGCGTTGCAATCTCAAGAAGAGCGTTTGTATCACGGGAGAGGAAAACCTGCTGACCTGCAGTTACGCCGGACAAAGTCGGATATTCTTTAATCCTTGCAACAATTGCGTTAATAAAGTTTTGATTCAAGAGTTTCAACTCTTCCAAGTAATCCTTTGAAATTCCTTTATCCTCAATCATTGCCATAACAATGTGTTCCGGCTGAACCTCGGAATTTTTATAGTAATCTTTTTTAGCGTTTGCAGCAAATATAATTTCCTGCGAATAGTTTGTAAATTTTTCAAAATTAATCATAATAGCTTAAACTCCGTTGGGGATAAATATTATTTTATTACCCCGCTAATTTTATTTTAATGTTATTTTTGAAAAATCAAGATTTATTAATGATTAATTAATAATTTGTATTATTGATAGGCAAGTATGCCCGATTAATTCGCTGCAGACAGAAGAAGTGCAGGTTGGGTGAAAACCGACCTTATTACTATTTACACACAGTTTTAAACAATGTTCTTCTTAACCTTCTATATAATGCTCAAAATGGAGCCCATATCTAAAAAAGCGCCGGACGGCTTTCAGCCGTCCGGCGCTTTAAAAATCAAAACCTAAGAAATTCTTCCCGGAACAACAACTCCGCCTTTGAGGTTCTTTTTATAATACTCTACATGCGGCTGAAGTACGCTGTCTAATACTTCCGGTAATTGACGATTTTGCATAACAGCTTCAACAATTTCCTGATAAACTGTTGCAAATGCCCTCAATTGAGTCAAAGCGCCTGCTGCCTGAGGAGTCAAGCCAAGCTTTGAAGTCTCAACGTATTCTTTAAAGAAAGCACCTGTTGATTCATAAGACTTAGTCAAAGCTCCGATATAAGCTTCTGCGTTTTCAGAGCAAACGCCGTTATCTACTGGAACAGTAAGCGCAAATGCAAATTTATTTGCAGGATTAAAGTGTGCTTCTGCTGAATGGTGCATAGCGTCAGGAACTTTTGCAATCTGTTTTAATGTATCTTTTACAGATTCATTCTGCATTTGAGCGTTCCAGTAAACTGTATTTTCAAACATAGCACCCATATACTGATGAACAGAAGCTTCTATTCCGCTTAATTTTGCATCAGCCCAGAAAATACCTTCTTTTAAAGCGTCATTCATTTCTAAATCAGAAGACAATGAAAGTGATGAAATTTCCTGCGCTGACATTAACATAGATTTCATATCTTCTTTGCTCATGCCGGCAAAAGCAAGCGTAAATAAAGCGTGATCATCAAAAGCAGAGAATCTTCCGCCGACATCGTCGTGAATATATAAATCACCTAACCATCCGTTTTCGTTTGAAGTTCTTCTGAGTTCGCTCTTTTCCGCATTCTTGTCCGTTACCGCTATGAAATGCTTAGCAGTTGATTTTTTTGCTTCTTCAACTGACAGACCTTTTGCAATATAAGCGTCTTCAAGCATTTTTTGGATTCTCAAAAATCCGTCTTTTGTTTCAAAAGTTGAGCCTGATTTTGAAGCAATTAAATAATTTGAAGAAAGAACATTGTTTCCGAGTCTTTCCAGAAATCTTGCAAAGCTTATTGAATCAACATCTGAATAGAAATAAATTTTATCTCCGCAAATATTCAGCCCGTTAATTCCGAGCATATGTTCAACAGTATGTTTTGAACCGCCGATACCTATAACACTCAATTTGTCTACACCGGTCTGAGATTTGAGTTTTGAAGCAAGAGAATAAATATCGTCCAATCTCTTAGCCTGTTCCTCTGGAAGATTAACCCAGTTCAGAAATTTGCCCGGCTGATTTGCACGGGAAGAAAACTCTTTTACAAATTCAGATGTTTTTGATGAATACTTAGAAAAATCAACACCTGAAAAAGTAGTTTTTAATGATGAATTTTTAGTTAACATATCTAACTCTCCTTTTTTCTATATAATACCATAAACTTATTAGTTTACAGCAATAAAAAAGGAATTAAAGCTTCCCTTAATCCCTCTATAAAACGGAGTTTAACTAATCTTTTTAAAACCCGCCGGCAGTTACGTTAAATGTGTTCCGACCAAAGGTCTACGTGCGGGGGTAAATACCTTGGTTTTGTAGGTTTACTTTGAGGAACACCTGTAGGTTTAAAACCCACTGGTAGTTATATTAAATGTGTTCCGACCAAAGGGCTACGTGCGGGGATATAAACTTTGAGTTTGTAGATTTACTTTGAGGGTGACCTGTAGTTCTGATTTAATCCAGTAATCTTAACTTCTGTCACCCGACCAAAGGGCTACGTGCGTAGCACCTATTGGGTTGCCATTTCCATTGCAGATTGGAGCAGGTCTTTGTTGGATTTGATTAGGGCGTTTACGAGTTCCATCTGGACTTTAGCCTGCTGGTAGTCTGACATATTGGCTTTGAAATCTGTGTTTGCCTGTTCCAGCAGACCGGAGCGAATTTCTCCGCGTCCTACTACAGGCTTTCCGGATTCCGGAGTTTCAACAAACACACCGTCTTTAACTTCATACAACCCGTTTGGATTATGGAAGTTTGCGGTTGCTATTTTATAAAGAGGTACGGAGCGGTTTCCGCCGTCTGCTTTACCGTAGATTGTACCGTCGTTTTTAATTTCATATTCGTCATATTTTCCGAGGAACTTGCCGTTGTTCGGATCAATCCAGAGTTTTATGTTTGTAGTCGGAATACTCATTGCACCGCCTTTGAGTGCGGTTTCTTCGTACAAATCCGCGCCGATTGATTGTGTGCCGGACATTATTTCACCTTTATCATTAAGGATGTAGCCCTGCACGGTTGCGCCGCTTTTGGCACGGTAAATACCTTCTTTATCAAAGGTAAACTCGCCGAGACGTGTGTATTGTACGTTGCCGTCAGGACTTCTGAGCATAAAGTATCCCGTACCTTCAAAAAACAGGTTTTCGTTAGAAGTACCCGGAGTTGATTTACCTTGCCCGAGGTTTTTCACGTTATTATCGATAATAGCGCCGCCGAGGAAGGTTTTAAAGGTTACTTTGTTTTCCCTGAATCCCGGAGTATAAACGTTTGTAAGGTTGTCAGCCAGAACATCCATCCATTCAACGGTTGCTTTCTGGGTGTTAATTGCCGTTGTGTACAAATCATTCATCTTTTTGTTCCTTCTTTCGATCTTCTTTTTCGTTGTCTTGTTTCCGTTCTCTATGGTTCAATTCGTCATATTCTATATTGTTTTCATCAAACCTTTGTTTCAGAAGCGGTAAGTTTTCTTTGAGGTAGGCTTCCGCAACTTGTGAACTTGGGAGAAAATCTGCGGAGATTTTTCCGTCCCTTGATATTTTTATAATGACAGAAATATTATTGTCAAAATCTATTCTTACAGGCTGATTATCTTTCATTGATTTTGCAAGCAAATCGGCAAGAGTTTTGGAAACTTTTGAAGATTTTAGAGTTGCCTGCGTCATATCAGCCTGACCGTTTTCAACAAGTTTTGCAAAAAAGTCCACATCATCTTTGCTCATAATTACATTATCAAATTTGACAACCGTTTCTACAGTAACGTTTGATTGTTTATCAACTTTTCTTACTCCTTCCGAGTTAGAAACAGTTTTTACGTTTTCATTTAAAAGCCTGTTTTTATTTGCCATAGCAATATTTTCGCTCATTGTTGAGAGAATGGCACTTTCTTCTTCTAAGTCTTTTGCAGAAGCGCTCAGTTTCTGCTCATCCTGAGAGTTCATAAAGTTTGCAAACGGCTGTCCGTCACTGTTAAAATTCATATTTGCATTCATCTGGAACATCTGCAAGTCTTTTTGTTCCTGAATGTTCATATCATTGTTTATCAATTTATTATCCTCTTTTTCCGGCTTATTTAACTTATCATTCATTTCAGCCACGGCATCTTCCAGCCCGTCTATAACATCACCCAGCCCTTCATCGCCAGCATTTTCTTCTGCCTCCTGCTTCTTTTCAGAATTTTCAAAAATTTCTGTTTTTTCAGCGCCATCAGCCGTTTCCGTATTTTCCGTATCTTCAGTTTTCTCTGACTTTTCAGTTTTTTCTGTTTCTTTTGAAGAAAGGCTAGATAATTCATCCGAAAACTTAACCGAATCATCAGATTGGTTTTTTGATGAAGATGTTGTTGAGACATTGTTTGTAGATGTAACTTTTGAACTTACGTCTATGTTCATTATTCATTCTCCAGTTTCTGTAATTGTTCCAGAAGTTCCTGTTCTTCCGCTTCTTCTCTTGAGTGTATAAAGAATCTCTGAACACCGATTTCCGAAAACTGCTTTAATTCTATTGCTTTTTGCTCTTCTAAGTATGCTTCTCTTTGTTTTTCTTTGTGTTTTTCGACAACCTTTACAGCCTGTTCAAGTTTTACCAGTTTCTGTTTTTCCTGATCCAGAATTGCCTGAACTCTTTTTCTTTCCTGTTCTAAGGTATCTGCTTTGTCCCAGAGGTGGTGGAGATAGTTATCATAGTATTCCATCATCCTGAAATCTGCAGTCTTTTTGTTCTGAATTGTTTGTCGGATTTCCTCATTATTCTGCCTGATTCTTTCTTCTGCCATATAAACTTCCTGCTGCGCTTTCTGAACCACAAGCAGTTGCTGTTCTTTCGCTCGGATACGGAATTCTAATACTTTTTGAAGTCTATAGACAAAGGGCATAATATATTCTCACATATGTATTGTTACAGATTTTTATGCTTTTGAATACATCTATTTGTATGATTAATTATATGAATACAAAAGTCAAATTTGCGGCAAGCGGTTGCAAATCAAAAATCAAAAACACATTTTTGCCACATTAGCAGCGTCCTGTGTTTTACTTTGTATTCACACACACACTTAGTCAATAAATACATTTACCCCTCAGTTGGGGAAAGTAAAATTTCTTTAACCATGTATTCTTTAGTATATAGAAGGAGAAAATTGAAATGACGGAAAAAAAATTCTTAAGCTGTGTACTGACAGAAGGAATATTACTTACAATTCTGGGTATTGGGATGTTAATGCTCCCTAAAATAACTACAATAACATTTGGCATGATGATTTGTCTGGCATTTATAATTTACGGCGGGTACAAGGCTATAAACGCATTTTTGACCCGACATTACACGAGACACTTTATACTAAATATTGTACTTGGATTAATTTTAATGGGACTTGGATTTTTTTTGTTCACCGCACCCATGTTCAATCTCGTTATAATAACAAGCGCAATCGGGGTGTATTTTCTTTTGGAAAGTATATCTACCTGCGCTTTTGCAATCCAGAACAGAAAAACTCTGTATTTCTGGTGGGCAGACATTCCGATAGCAGTAATGCAGTTTTTGCTGGGCTTGATAATAATAGTGGGGCTGCCGTCAACAGCACTGTGGATAGTGGGTATTCTTGCGGGAATAAACTTTCTTATAACAGGAATGATTCTAATAAGCATGTTTATCGCAACTAAATATGCATACAGCATTTAGAGAATAGTAGAACGCGCTAATTGAGCGCCGCCGCCTCTGCCCCCCCTTGCGGGGGAAGCGGATTTGCGGACGGACGACACGAACGTTAGTGAGGTAGTCCGGATAGCGAGCAAAACGAACGGACAGGAGCTCTGCTCCGAAAGTGAGATTTTGCGAGCGTGGAGCAAATCCAAGACAGTACCCGAAGGGGGTAGGGGGGTGTTGTAAGGAATAATAGTTTTTCAGCCCCTCACCCGAATTTCTAAGCTCGCACGGCTCGCTAACAAATTCTGCCCTCTCCCACAAGGGGCGAGGGGAATACGTTAATTGGGCGTCAGCGCGCGTTCCCTCTCCTGCGGGGAGGGTTAGGGAGGGGGTGGACTTTTCGTTATTTAATCCCCACCCGCATTTGTAGCTCACTAACGTTCACACAACTGCGACCTCCCCAACTTGGGAGGTAGACGCGGTTATTGGGCGTGAAGAAAACATTAATCGAACAACGGCAGCGCATTCCTTCCCTATATAAGGGAAGGTTAGGATGGATGATTGTTAGAATGATATTCAACCCCTCTCCCGCATCTGTAACTTTCGCCTCACGGCTCAAGCACATCTGCTCCCTCTCCCACAAGGGGCGAGGGGAACGCGCTAATTGAACGTTGCCGCATCTGCCCCCCCTTGCGGGGGAAGTACCCGAAGGGGGTAGGGGGGAAATGTTTGAGTTAGTAGTGTGGAGCTTGCTCCACAAGAAGCATAAGTCAGGTTTTATCTGACATTAACTTTAAACTACAACAACTGCAGCGCAATAGCAGGCGTCTGGTTAGCGGTTGCAAGCAAGGTTGCAGCAGCTTGCTGAAGAATCTGCTGGCGGATGTATTCGCTTGAAACCTCTGCTATATCAGCGTCACGTATAGTCGAGCGAGAAGAGACCAGGTTCTCATACCGGATTGATATCTCTTCAAGTGCACTCACCAGCCGGTTTTCTGTCGCGCCAAGTTCGGTTTGTTTAGCTGAAACCTTTTTAATTAAATCGTCTATCATCGAGACATAATCACCGTTTCTGGTTCCAATATCACGCAGAGCGTCAAGATTATCGGGTGAAAAACCCGTATCTATTGATATTTGCGAAGATTCAGAACTGTTAATCCCGATTTGAAGAGTAATCAAGTTTTTTTGAGAGGTACCGGTATCTGCAGCAGCAGAAGGAGAATAAGTAAACGGAACGCCGCCATTGTACGAAGCCGCGCCGCCGGTTGCACCGCCGCTCGAAGTCTGATTACCGTATCCGGCAACAAACTCCAGCCCTTTGCCGTCATAATAAGAACTATAGTATGAATCGGATATTTCAAAGGTAGAAGAAGCAATTCCTCCAACAAATATACCGTCCAGATTATCGGACTGTCCAAGTACGTATGAGCCCGAAATGGTGAAATCTCCGTCATTTACTGCCCCTGCCAATCCCCCAGCATAGTTTTGCGCCGTGGCAGTACCGGTAGAATAGGAGTCTGTAATGGTTAAATTGACATTTCGTACACGCCCAGTCAACCCGCCGGCATAGCTATCTTGTGCTATAACATCACCTATAGAATACGAGTCCATAATGATTAGATTGCCGCCCTCTGCGTACCCCGCCAAACCTCCGGAATATAGATTCGTAGACACTATACCGCTAGAATATGAACTGGTAATAGTTAAGTCGCTGTTAGATATAATCCCAACCAACCCGCCTGTATAGCGTTGTTGCGCAGTAATATTACCTGTAGAATAGGAGTCGGTAATGGTTAAATTCCCACCAACTACACCCCCAGCCAATCCGCCAGCATAGCAGTCTTGCGCCACAACATTATCGGTAGAATAGCAGCCTGTGATGATTAAATCACCACTATATATTTCCCCAGCTAGCCCGCCCGTATATTTATTGGCAGACACTGTACCACTAGAATATGAACCGTTGATAGTTAATTTACTGTTAGATATAAGTCCAGCCAAACCCCCGGCAGTGCCATCTTGCGATGCAACAGTGCCAGTAGAATATGAGTCAGTAATGGTTAACTCAGCATCTCGTATCCCACCCACCAATCCGCCAGCGCTGTATTGTTGCGCGGTAACAGTACCGATTACACATGAATTAGAAATAGTTACATTTGAACTGCTACCGGAAAAATCTCGACAGAATGCTACCAAACCACCTACGTATATATTTGCTGATATATCAACATTTTCTAGCGCAATGTTTTTAAATGTTCCGTTTGCAGATATACCAAACAATCCCTGATAGCTGCCGTCAGAACGGTTTATATACAAATTAGAAATTACATAACCGTTTCCGTCAAATATACCGTCAAAGGAGGCTTGATCGGAAGATGAATTAAAATACCCAATTGGAGTCCAGCCGCCGTTTGACCTGTACCCGCTCAAATCTATATCAGCGCCCAGAACAAACTCTCCGCCCGTTACCCTGCCTGCATTGGTCATTTCTGCCAGTTTTGCAAGCTCTTCGGCGCTTGAGATTGAATAAGTACCGCTTGAAATCGTCGTATTAGAATCAACATCCTTAAGCGCCGTCATTCCGGATACATCGCGCTGCTGAACAGGGTTTATCAAATCCGCTGTAATTCCGCCGGACGGAGAAGTTTCAGAATTCTGAAAAAGCTTTATGCCGTTATACTCCGCTGAGTTATACTCACGCTCAATCTCGTCGATAAGTGCGTTTGCTTCGCTGTTTATAGCTTCCATAGACTGCCCGCCGTATGTGTCGTTAGATGTCTGTATTGCAAGAGCGCGAAGGCGTGAAAGCGCGTTATCAATAAGGCTCAAAGAGTTTGATGCCGTATTTAGCATTTCCAAGCCAATATTTGCATTATCTTCCGCCACCTGATACGCGCTGATTTCAGTAGACATATTGGTAGAAATTGAGTAGTTTGCAGCGTTGTCTCCGGCGCGGTTTATCTTGAAGCCGGTTGTCATGCGCTCGATGGCGGTATTGAGAGCGTTCGTGGATTTTTTGAGGTTTGATTGGATGATTAAAGAGCCAAGGTTAGTGTTAATGCCGATCATAACAACACCTCCCTGGAATGGTTTGACCCCTCACCCGAATTTCTAAGCTCGCACAGCTCGCTAACAAATTCTGCCCTCTCCCACAAGGGGCGAGGGGAATACGTTAATTGGGCGTCAGCGCGCGTTCCCTCTCCGGCGGGGAGGGTTAGGGAGGGGGTCAGCTTTTTGTTGTTTGAACCCCACCCGCATTTGTAGCTCACTGGCGTTCGCACAACTGCGACCTCCCCAACTTGGGAGGTAGGCGCCGTTATTGGGCGAAGGGAAAGGACGAATATTAGACACAATGAGTTTTTTGTTGAAAGAATTATTATTAAATCCTTCTCAACTTCTAAACTCCTAAACTTCTCAACTAAATCAACACAGCCAAATCCCGCTCTACAACAGGCTTCTACCCCCCCCAAAAAAAGCCAAAAGCAGCCATGGGAGCAGATTACAAGCCCTATCAAGATTTAAAAACGTTGAAGTCGTACACATATCCTTATTACTTCGTTTAAATATCCTTTATATACTATATACTTATTATAATTCCACATTTAACATTTTTATAACACTTGTTTAATATTTTTGTTACAAAATTTTACATTAAATATTTTGTTAGAATTTTATTACAAAGAAAAAGGATGCCAAAAGCATCCTGAAAATCCAACTATCACAAATCAATATATTAAATTAAACTTATATTCTCTTTTCTTACAGCGGCTTGTTCCAGAGAGATTCAGCGAATTTGCTCTGTAAAGCGCCGTTTTCTACTGATAAAGAAACATTGCTCGGAGTGAAAATAAATACCATATCGCTGATTTTTTGAGCTGTTCCGTCAAGAGCGTGTGCTGCACCGCAAATGAAATCGATTGTTCTTTGAGATTGTTCTTTGTCCAAAAGGTCAAGGTGTAAAATAACTGTTTTCTTATCGATAAGTTTTTTTACAATCTGAGCGGATTCAGAGAAAGAACGAGGTTCGATAACAGTAACTTCACCTGACTTGTATGAATTAGGGTGAGAAACAACTTTTGATTCTCTTTCAAATGAACGTTCCGGTTTGTTGTGAACTCTTGGAGCGTACATAGTGTCTAACGCTAATGTTCCGTCTGTATCATAATCGCTGTCACGGTCTACTAAATCCATGAATGCGTCGTCTTCATTTTCTCCGTTAAAACTTTTTGTGAAAAAGTTTACAAATCCTTTTAAGCCTTCTGATAATGCCATTTCTCCTCCAATTTATAACTTATGTAAATAACTTTCTGCCTATTCTGATAATTGTTGCACCCTCCCTGAGTGCAATTTTGTAATCATTACTCATCCCCATTGACAGTTCCGGTAGAGTAACGTTAAACTCTTTTTCCAGTTCGTTTCTGAACTCCCTGATATCGCCAAATAACCGTGCAAGCTCATCTTCATCAACACCGAGCGGAGCCATATTCATTAAGCCGCAGACCTCAATACCGGTCAATGAAATAATGTCTTTGAATTCAGCTCTCAACTCTTCCTTGCTGTATCCGGATTTTTGTTCTTCGCCTGCATTGTTAATCTGTAATAAAACTTTCTCTCTCTTATTTAAACGGCAGGCAGCTTCCGAGATTTTCTTTGCTAACTTGAGAGAGTCCACAGACTCAATAACATCAAAGTGCTCTACAACTTTCTCAGCTTTATTGCTCTGCAAATGTCCTATGAAGTGAAATGTAGAATTTTTTCTAATGTCATCCGGGAGTTTTTTAATTTTTTCAATTGCTTCTAATGCCCTTGACTCTCCAAAATTTCTAATCCCTGCTTCATATCCCGCAAGTATTGCGTCTAATCCGAAATACTTTGTAACTGCTACTATTTTAACTTTAGAATGTGCGATATCTTTTTGAATCTTTTGAAGGTTAGATTTTACCAAATCCCGATTAATACTGACATCCTGCCCCCATTGGCTTGCAGGAATAAATTCTTTGTTTTGTGATATTCCGAAATCGGAATCTCCCCCCGCTGAAGTCAGGTTAGCGTCCTCGCTTTGTGATGGTCTTAACATTTCCCCAACCCTCTATTGTATTATATATCAGAAATCATGCGCTGTACAAGAGTGTATTTGTAACAACTTTTGCCTTTTTTTAAATCATGCCCAAACCCATGATTCACATGCATTTCAACCATGTCTAATTTATTAAGTTTTGTAAAGTTAACCCTCTTTTGTTAAGAATTTGACAAGATTTTTTGTGATTTTTGTTAAAAAAGGCATGCCTTTTTTAAGGTGATCAGGTTATCAAGTGATCAGGTGATCAAGTGAAAAATTTCTTGGTCACTTGATCACTTAGTCACTTGTTCACTGCCTTATTGTCCCAGATAAGCAAGTGTTTCCATTACACTGCTTGCTGTTGAGAATACACGGGAATTCATTTGTATCATTCTCTGTGCTGTAATCATATTTGTGAGTTCCTGTGCAATATCAACGTTAGAGCCTTCGTATCCGCCGGATTCAATTGAACCGAAAGAGACTTCTCCTGCCATACCGTAGTAAACATCACCAACATCAGCACCCCATTCCCAGAGGTTGTTGTTAATGGATACAAGACCTTCTTCGTTAACCATTGTGGCAAGTTCAATTAC
>CALUVI010000019.1 GCA_944324185.1 Candidatus Gastranaerophilales bacterium
TTACTTTTATATAAACCTGTAAAAACTCTTGGCGGTACATTAACAGGTATTCAAAACATCTTCGTTGCAATGGGCAGGGTATTTGAACTCTTTGATTTACAGCCAACAATTCAGGATAAAAAAGATGCAATAGATATGAAAGGTTTAAATGACAAAATTGAACTGCAAAATGTTTGGTTTGAATATGTACCAAATCAGCCGGTATTAAAGAATTTAAGTTTAACGATAAATAAAAATGAAACTCTTGCAATAGTAGGCAATTCGGGCGGTGGAAAGTCAACACTCGTAAATTTGTTACCAAGATTTTATGACATAAAATCAGGCTCAATAAGAATTGATGGTGTGGATATAAGAGATTATACAATCAGTTCTTTAAGACATAATATTGCAATGGTTTTTCAGGATAATTTCTTATTCTCCGGCACAATAAGAGAGAATATTTTAATGGGAAATCCCGAAGCAACAGAAGATGAATTAAATCAGGCAATAGAATCTGCACACCTGCAAGAAATGATAGCTGACTTGCCTCAAGGTTTAGATACCTTGCTTGGAGAACGTGGAATGACCTTATCAGGCGGACAAAGACAGAGAGTTGCAATAGCACGTGCGATGATAAAAAACACTCCGATTGTAATCCTTGACGAGGCAACTTCTGCATTAGATAATAAATCAGAAGCCATCGTTCAGAAGGCATTGGATAATTTAATCAAGAATAAAACAGTATTTGTCATAGCACACAGACTTTCAACAATTAAAAATGCGGACAGAATCGCAGTTATAAACGATGGTGAATTAGTAGAACTCGGAAATCATGGTGAACTAATGTCCATAGAAAACGGTCAATATAAAGCACTTTATGAAATGCAATTTAAAAAGCAAGAGGTAACTTTGTAAGGGGAAATATGACAATTGTTGGAGCTCCTGGTTTCAATAGATTAGTAATAAAAGAAAATGCTGATGTTGAATGTTTAAAACTTATTGGCATAGAAGAATTAATTGAAAAATTTCAAACAAATACCAATGAACCTTTATTGAACGGGGATGGAATTGAAATTGAAAAATGGCATTGTCTTGGAAGTTTTGTTGCTATTTCAAAAGGTGTTTTTTCTATTCTAATTGGAAGAAACGAAAATCCATATATTTACAGAGGTCAAAATATTAATCATTCAAAACTTATCCCAACAGCATTAAGGGATGAGCAAAAAGATGTTATAACAAATTGCATTTCTTGGGTTCATAAACAAGAATTTTTAGATTTTTTTAAAACAACCCCGTATTATAAAAGATGTAAGACATTTCAAGTTTTTGATTGTGTTTATGATTTTGACTTAGAAGCTGTGGCTCAGCATTATGGCTTTATTTCAAATTATATAGATGTTACAAAAGAAATGTATATTGCAATGTTTTTTGCTTATACACAATACGATATTGAAAAAGATGAATATTCCCCAATTCAAGATTTTAAGAACTATTCGCCAGTTCTTTATATTGGGAATTTAAAAAACATTTACAAAGATTACAATAAAGCTTTTAAAATTGCAGGTTTTCAATCTGTTTTAAGACCAAGATTGCAACATGCAATGGCTCTTGATGCCACAGTTCCAGGATTAAAATCAAAATTTGAAATTATTGAATTGCCAAAATCTCCCGCAATGGCATTAGAAATTTATAATCAATTTAGAAATGGTGAAACAATTTTTCCTAAAGATTACATTTCTTTTATTGCTAAAACAATTAGAAATTCTGAAAAAATTAACATAAATTATGTGCAAGAATATTGTTCTTTAAATAAAATAGAATATGAAAGTTTATCAGAACAATTACAAAATAAAGATTTTAAATTAACTGATATTAAATATATGGCAAATTCTTATGATGAATATATGATGAACCGAGACTTAGATGATTGGATTTTACCGACAATAAACCAATATATAGCGGTTTTCTGTTCTAAAAAATGCAATTACGATTTACATTTTAAGAGGAATTGAATGATAGGGTATGATAAAAATGGTTATAAAATAATAGTAAATCCTGCCACCGGGCAGAATGAGGGCAAAACATTAATGGACATAAATGCTTATATGTTTTGTTTAAACGAGCCATCTTATGCAATTTCTCAAGTTGATGCTTGGGGTGGATATACGGATCCATATCGTTTTGCGGGTTCTTATGTTGCAACCTCTAAAGATACTTTTGGCATTGTTTTTGGTCATGAATTTAATCCTTTTATATATAGAGGTGAAAATAAGGATTACGAACATTTTGTACCAAGTGCATTGAGATATAATCTTTCAAATACCGACAATCGTATAAAACATTGTATTGATTTTATTAAAAAACAAGAATTCATTTATTTATTTAAAGAAACCCCTTATTACAAAAGATGTGAAAATTTCAACGTTTTAAATTGTAAATTTAAATTTGATTTAGAAGCTGTTGCACAGCACTATGAATTTATTTCAAACTATCTTGATATAACAAAAGATTTATTGACGGCAATGTTTTTTGCTTATACTTATCAAAAAGATGGTAAATATTATCCAATTACCGATTTTGAAAAATATCAACCAACACTTTACGTTGGTAATTTAAAAAATTTATATAAACGATGTTCACAGTATATTAAATTGATAGGTTTTCAAGCTCTATTAAGACCTTTTCTACAGAAGGCAATGGCTGTACAGATAACCAAAGAAGATATTATAAAGCCTCTTTTTGAGAAAATTACACTCCCTAAAAGCTCGGCTTTCTCATTTGAAATTTATCATAAATATCAAAAAGGAGCTTCAATTTTTCCATTAGATTTTACCGGAATACTTGTTCAAGAAGTTAAGAACAGAAAAACGCTTAATGAAGAATATTTTAAAATTTACTGCAACGTAAATAATTTAAATGAAAAAGAAATACTAGAAGAAATACATAAACAGGGTTATTCTCTGACAAATGCACAATATGAGCTCCCTGAAACTTTAATAAATGGCATGAATAGAGAAATTGATGATGAAATAATACCATTCCTTGATAGATATATTGGATTTAGAGACTGTTCAGAACCACTTAGAAGAGGTGAAATATATGAGTAGTATGAAAATTCCTGAATGTCCATTTCCAAATCCATACAATCATAAAATAATTTGGACTCCATTTACTGGTCATATTGATACAGACATAATTGGGCATATAATTTTAAACGAAGATAAAACTTTTTTTAAAATTATGTTATTTAAAATGTTTTGTGGAGATACGGGCTATTATAGAGGACAAAATGAAAATTTTACTTCTTTTAAAACTTCTTATCAAAAATTAGACTCGGATTTAGATAGGTGTCTTGGATTAATTCAAAAACAAATTTTTATAGATTGGTTTCTTAGAACTCCGTATTTTGACTATTTCGCAAATAGATACGAATTTGCAGAAAAGGCTGATATACCAGAAGGACAAGGTGCAAAATTTTGTTTTGATTTTGAAGCAATTGCTCAACATTATGGTTTCCCCACAAATTATTTAGACATAACAACAAAAAAAGATATTGCGGAATTTTTCGCTTATTGTTATTGGGATAAAAAAACTGGTGAATACAAGCCAAGAGAAATATTTACAGATGAGCATAAACCTTTTTTGTTTGAATCAAAATACAATAGTGTTCTTAATCATCCATTTAATAAAGACATAAAAATAATTGGTTTTCAGCCTTTATATAGACCTATTTTGCAATTTGCAATGGGGATTGATTTGGGACAAACTACTGTTGATTATAATGAAGAATTTTACAAAATAGAGTTACCTTGTGATAAAAAGAGAGCTTTTGCTGTTTTTGATAAATTTGAAGGCGGTAAAAAAATATTTCCAGATGATTATGCATCTATTGCAGCATCTATGATAAAAAGTCGTGTTAAAAAGGAACGAATTATCAGCATAAACAGTTTCGAAAAATATTGCGAAAAGTATAATGTAAATCGAAAAGAAACCGAAATTTTGTTAAAGGAAAATGGTTATAAGTTTTCAGACGAAGAACTAAAAATTTCAGATAATGTAAAAATTGATATGCAAAAAGAAATTGAAGAAAAACTGATTCCTTGGATAGATGAATTTGTGGAATACAGGCCTATAGTAAGAGGGGAAGCTGTAAGGAGATAATAGTGGTAGAAGGAAAAATTATGTTAAATGAAAATGATGTAGATGTGCTTAATAAAAATAAAAATAATTTTGTTAATGAGGACAAATCCCAACTAAAAAAACACGTTATTGGTTATATTGATTTTTTAGGTACCAAAAGGAAAATTTCATCAGAAGAACAATTAAATTTTTTGAAAAAAATAAAATATATTTATCATTCAACAGTTTTAAAATATGAAGAACAAAGAGAATTTTTAAATCAAAATCTTTATGACAAAATCAAAAAAGATAATGAAGGGGTTAAATTTAGTGATATTGTCAATCCCGTAATAAAATATAAAATATTTTCTGATAATATTATATTGGCAATAGAAATTCCAAGCAAAGAACCTTATATGAATAAATATTATACTTTAGACTTGTATTCAAGAATGATTGCTATATGCGGGCAATTTCAAGCAATGGCCATTTTTTGTGGACTGTTATTAAGAGGTGGAATTACTGTCGGGAATCTATATTTAGATGAAACCTTTGTTTATGGTGATGGTTTACTTACTGCTTTTGATATGGAACATTCACAAGCAAAAGACCCAAGAATTATTTTAAATGAAGATTTTGTTGATAATTTTTCAACAAATAAAAAAAGTTATTGTAAAGATAGTGATAAATTTTTATTTATCAATTATTATAGCCAACTTGGTTTAACAAATTATATTACAGAAGATATGGCAAGATATGTAAAAGATACATTGATTAAATTAAAAAATGAAGCACCAGATGAAAAAGCTATAGAAAAAGTAAATTGGGCAATTGATTATCATAATAAATACTTTAGAGAACATTCAAAAGAAGAGGAATATTTAATTAAATATTTGATATAATAGTTGCCATTATAAACTTTTGGCAAAAAGATAATATAAATTAAATTGACAACAAGTTTACGAAAAAGTAACTGACGATTTTGAGAAAAAATCAGCTCATATTTTTAAATTTTTAAAACTAAATTGCCGAAAAAAATCAAACCATGTGGAACAAGAAATCAAACCATGTGGAACAAGAAATCAAACCATGTGTTTCTTTACAGGAGGCTTGTTGGCAAAATGGTGAAGCCATTGCAGGCAACAACCGCAGACCCGTTAAACGCGACCGAACAAGACACGAATCCCGCCTTCTCCATTTTTCAGTTATTATTGGGCAGGTTTGCCAAGCGACTAAGCTAACACACCTTTTTTATAATTTAAATTTTGTGGAGCAAACTCCACACTACTATATTAATGGATGACAGCTCCTTATATGAGGGGAGATTGCTTGAACCACAAATATTTAAATTTTTTTATTAATATCAACTAATTAACTGATTTATTTAAGGGTAAATCAGTTATAATATGTGGTATGATTTGTGATTATAATTTATTGATGGATAAAGCGCGTGAGGCATCAAAGATGTCTTATTCTCCGTTTTCAAAATTCGCAGTAGGTGCAGCAGTTCTTGCAAAGAGCGGTAAGATTTATGCAGGATGCAATATTGAAAATTCTTCTTTCGGAATGACAATTTGTGCGGAAAGATGCGCGATATTTAAAGCGGTTTCTGAAGGTGAAAAAGAAATTCTTGCTGTTGCAATATATTCTCCAAATGAAGACGACTGCTATCCTTGCGGAGCTTGCAGACAGGTAATGTACGAATTTCAGGGAGAAGAAGAAATTTCAATTATCACTGACAACAAATCCAATTTGAATATAAGAAAAATGAGTGATTTTCTGCCATACGGGTTTAAAATTTAAAATAATTGAAAACCTGAGTGCATAAAGTTATTATGTATATTGTTGAACTTTTTATAAAATGGCTTAATAAAAATAAAAGAGGTCAGGGAGCAAATCCGGAAGGGATATATAAAGAAAGTTTTGAGGAAACTCCTGATGAAGCATTAACCTGCAGGCATAATTTTATGCCGGTAGACAGTACAGGGAATGTTCTTGCTTGTACAAAATGCGGATTTGTAGTAAAAAGAAATGAGAACTATAAAGGATAAATATTTATGCAAAAAGTTTTAGATTTTATATCATCAAAACAATTCAGAAATGTAATTTGTTTTATTTTATTCACTTTTTTACTCACAATAACTATATCTTCCCAGAACTTCTTTTTCCAGAAAGTTATTGAAAACGGTATCAGCAAAAAAGATATTGTTGCGCAGAAAGATATAAAAGTTATTGATACCAAAAAGACAGAGCAGCATAAAAAAGAGGTTGCACAGAGCGTTGAACCTATTTTAACTCAGGCTGAGGACGAATTTATTGCAACAAGCCTTTCAACTCTTCAAAATTCCGTGATGAGAATTAGGGATAAAAAAATTTCAGATCAGGTAAAAAAAGAAGAGTTAAATGTTTTATTTGATGAATCCGGCAAAAAAGGGCTTGTTGACTTTTTGCTAAAATCTAACGAAGACGATTTGAGAATGGTTTTTGATAATGCAAAAATTACTCTGACTTCAGTTCTTAATGTCGGTGTTTCATCAAAAGATTTTGAAAATAACAACGTAGATTTAATTATAAAAAACAATCTTCCTAATAATGTTCCAAAGTATCAGGGTTCTCTTATTACAGGAATTTTAAATCAGGTAATTGTACCGAACCTTGTTGTTGACGAGTTTGCAACGGAAATTGCAAAGAAAAATGCCCAGAATGCAGTCAAACCTTATGAAGTTGTTTTTAAAAAAGGTGATAAGATTGTATTTGAAGGCGAACCTGTTACAAAGTTAAAAAGAGATGCACTTAGAGCAGCCGGATATAACGTACTTGAAATCAACTACGGCGGCATACTCGGGTTGTTTATTCTTACTGCATTTTTTACTTTTGTATTTCTTCAGTATGAGAGAAATTTTGAAAAACAGTATTATGACGCTAAACACATGACAATGGCTGCAACATTTACTCTTGTGCTTGCCTTTATAGCAGTCCTGCTGCCGACAGGATTTTCTCCGTATATAATTCCGATACCGGCTTATACAATACTTTTGTCAATATTTACAACACCAAGAAATGCTTATTTTGCTTCCACAATCCTTCTTGCATTGATTGCAATAGGAATGCACTGGAATATTGAAGTGATTGTTTCATTTATGCTTTTAAATACGGTTGTTATGACAGCGGTTTCAAAGCTAAAATTTTCAAAACGTTCAGATTTGCTTATTGTAAGCTCAAAAATATCCCTTGCAGGTATCCTGATTGTCGGCGGCATATATTTTCTTGAAAAATACATGATGGACATTAACAATTTCCTTATTTTAAGAGACTTGGAACTCATCATAGTAAACTGTTTTGTAATAAGCGGAATTCTCGTACTCGGTGTTCTGCCGCTTATTGAAAACATTTTCAGAATACTCACTCCATACGGTTTATCAGAACTTGCCGATCATAATCAGGAATTATTAAAACGTCTTATGCAGGAAGCTCCGGGAACATTTAACCACAGCCTGACAGTATCACATTTGTGTGAAAATGCAGCAGAAGCTATCGGTGCAAATCCTGTTCTGGCAAGAGTCGGGGCTATGTACCATGATATAGGAAAACTTATGCGCCCGATGTTTTTTGTTGAAAACCAATCATTTTACGGAATTGAAAACCCGCATAAAACCTGCACTCCGAGATTTAGTAAAATGCTTATAACCGCACACCCTAAAGACGGTATAGAACTTGCTAAAGACGCCCACCTTCCGCAGGTTATTAACAATTTTATATTGCAGCACCACGGAACAAGTCTTGTCAGCTATTTCTACAACGAAGCTCTGAAAGAAGAAGGAGCTGATAATGTTAAAGAAGAGCAATTCCGTTATCCGGGTCCAAAACCGAATATGAAAGAAACTGCTATTCTGATGCTTGCAGATGCTATTGAATCAGCAGTAAGAGCAGCCAAAAATCCTTCTAATGAAGAAATTGATGCTATAATTAATAAAATAATTAAAGAACGCCTGAACGACGGACAGCTTTCTGACTCACCTCTAACATTAAAAGACTTGAAAACGATAGCGGAAACTTTCTCAAGAATGCTGAGAGGTATGCACCACAAGAGAATTAAGTATCACAATGACCTTGTTCAGGAACTTGACAAAAACAATATATTAAATCACGAAGTATTAAAACAGACTCTTGATACTGGTTTGGAATCTAAAGTTAAAGAGCTTGAAAGCAAAAAGAATGACAACAATTAATATTTTTACGGAAAATATTTTTGAAAGCTGGAAAGTAGACGAAAAAGATGTTATAGAAAAAACTAGAAAAATGCTGGAGTTTTATATAAAAACTCTCAAGGATAAATCCTGCTTAAACGGAAAAGAATACGATACGATTACACTTGATATTGTTTTTTGCGATTCTAATAAAACGCACGAACTTAACAGGGAATACAGAGATAAGGATTATCCTGCAGATATCATAACTTTTGCAATTTTTGCAGATGATGAAAATAGTTTTATTTTTGACGGAGAAATTAATCTCGGGGAAATTATTATAGCGCTGGATAAGGTAATAGAAGGGGATAACAGAGATATAAGCTATTCAAAGAATAAAGAACAGGAACTGTATTTTTTAATAAGCCACGGGCTTATGCACTTACTGGGATTTGACCACAGAGACGAAGAAGAATACAATTTTGTTATAAGGGAACAGCGAAAAGCTCTGGAGTGTATCGAATATGACAAAATTTAAGTCGCAGGGATTTAACAATACTTTTAAAAACGCAAGAAAAGGCTTTAGACTCGTTCTAAAAAGCGAATTGAATATCAGAATACACGTTGCTGCTGCAACACTTGTTCTGTTTCTGGCTTTATTATTGAAATTTTCAGCGCTGGAGTTTTGCGTTCTGCTCTTTGTAATAGGGCTTGTAATTGTCGCTGAAATGCTAAATACTGCAATAGAATTTACCCTTGATTCAATTTATCATAACAAATTCTCCAGAATGGTCGGTATGGCAAAAGATATTTCTGCAGGCGCTGTAATGTTTGCAACTATTATAAGCGTTTTTGTCGGAATTATTTTGTTCACAAGTAAGCTGCTTGAACTTTTACACTAGTATTTCCGTCTTTTTCTAATTTTTATTATTTGTACTTTTTTGTAAAGAATTGTAACAATATATCTGTTGTCGTGCAATTTTATATAAGAAATATACTTTATATATATGTAAGTCAAAAATGACAAACATTAAATAAACACGGAACACATAACACAACCTTTCATACAACCTACACACTAACCTTCTACACATGAGGAATTATTAAAAAAGATTCCGAACCTTTCCGACAAAGAAAGGTTTTTTTTTGTGGGGGGGGTAAATATATCGGGCTGGTCTGGTAGGTAGAACTACCCGTTTCGTGTCATTGTGGGGGGGGGGAGGGTAAATGTATCGGGTTAGAAAGTAAAACTTTCAAGAGTGCCGTCATTCAGAGGGCGGAAACCCGATGAATCCCTTTAACCTGTGTCAGATTTACCCCCTCCCTAGCCCTCCCCGTTGGAGAGGGAACGCGCGCTGAGGTTCAATTGGGAGAAGAATCAGGTATACCTTTTTAATGTTAAAGGGATTCTTTACCCCTGAATTGTTGTCGAGTTCAAAATGATAGCACATTTGTTGTTTAACCTGCCAACCCAATGTACTTACCCCCGGAATGACTTTTTAAATGTAGGCTTTATCAAGCTTACATTAACTCTATGGATTAAAATAATTATAAATTCTCAGTCAGTGTAAAATCCTCATCATTGACTTCTCTTAAAAAATTTGTCCAGCTGTTATAGTATTCTGCAAGAGCCTGAGAATATCCTATAATTATTGATTTATAAGACTGCTTCATAACAATTAATGCAGTTATATCAGATTTACCCTCTTCATAACTGTCCTTTGAAGTCTCAATTAATTTTTCTGAATCCGTTATAATCTTTTTTTCATAATGGTTTAAGTTATCAGCAGCAGTCAAAAATCGTTCATAAGCGGCAGAAACATCTTTTACAGCTCTGTTTTTTACTGAAGTGTATTTTAATTCAGTCTGTTTGAGCTTAAGTGCTGCATTTTGGATTTCAGGAGAATAATTGTAGAACAAAGGAATATTAACAAGACTCGCGCCTGCGTATGCGCCATTATTAAAATTCCCGCTGTCAGTATATCTTCCCAACTGATAAGCGTATCCGCCTGAAATTTGTATGTCCGGAATTCTTTGCCTTGCAACTACAGTCATATTTTTCTCTGCAACATCTATTTCCTGCTTTGCAATTTTTATATCGAATCGGTTATCAATTGCTTTTTGTACAATCTGGTCAAAGTCAGGAAAATTGTAATCAGGAGGAGGTGTCATCATCTCTTCAAAGTTATTCTCCTCTGTAAACAATTTATCCATACTGTCATAAGTTACATCTTCTGGATTGTTTATTACTTTATTAAAATCCGCAAGAGCCTTATTTACGCTCACGCGTGCGGAATTAACCTGTGTAATCATCTGATTGAGCGCAATCTCAGCCTGCATTACATCAATATCCTGCGATTTATGGCTCTTAACACGGCTCCTTGCAATATCCAGAAGCTCCTCCTGTAATTCCTTTTGCTGCTCCAGAGTAAATAAAATAGACTTTGTCGCAACAAGGTTTATATACGCTTCTCTTACGTCCATCTTCAAATCAAAAGTCGTATAATCGATATTTTTCTCAACAAGCTTTAAATTAGATTCCGCAAGTTTTTTACGTGCACTTCTTTTAGCTATTTCAAAATTTTCACTAACGCCAAGCTGCTTAGGCTCATTATTTCCGGATGCCCCCATAAAATAAAACGCATCAAAAGACGGATTTTGGAGCCGGTTTGCAGTTTTAATATTATTTTTTGCAATATTTCTCTCTAATCTTGCAGCCTGTAAATCAATATTGTTTTTTAATGCAGCATCAATTGCTTCATTTAAATATACTTTCTTTATAGTTGTTTCTGCATATATTAAAGGCTGTAACATTAAAACAAATATCACTGCCAAAAATAATCTCTTCATAAGATTATTATACCAGAAATACATCTTAAATTTTATTAACCGCAAGAGAAAACAGAGACAGCAGCAGCGAGCCTAAAAGAGCGCTTAAGAAGCCTTCGACTTCAAACCCCGGTGTAATCCATCCTGCAAGCATAAACATCAAAGCATTAATTACAAGACTAAACAGCCCGAGAGTCAAAATCGTAACAGGAAGAGTTATTATTTGCACAAATGGTTTTATAAAAGCATTAACAAGTGCAAGAATTATACAAACAAACATTGCGCTTAAAAAATTATCAACCTCAATTCCCGGAACTATCCATGAGACAAATATTATTAACAGGGCGTATAAAAGCCATCTTAAGATTATATTTAACATATTTACCCTCCTGATTTATTATTTTCGGAAAAATAATAAAATAAATTATCCGGTTTACTTAATTTTATAAAATAAAAAAAAGAACACCAGCATTTGGTGCTCTTTTTTTATGAATAACTAACTACTTAAGGTTAGTAGGAACAAATGGAGCAAAATAGCCTTTTGATGGATCAAAGTCCTCACGAACTATTTTCTTCATTACTTCTCTGTTTTCTGCAAATTCTTTCACATATTTATCATCAACTTTGTTATCAGCTAAAGTACCGACAGGAGTTGTATCTGTAAAGAATGCCGGTTTTGTTTCTTCCTTTATAAGATTTTCTGCTTTTTTCAAATCCTTTGAAGCTATTTTCTTTCCGCCGTTAAAATTCATAAATGATACTCTTGTTACTTGCATAATAATTTGTCCTTTCTTAACTTACAATCTATTAAACACACATAAAAATAAAATTTGCTAGGGAGACGAAAAAGACTTATCAAAACTTTACATTGATAAATCTTTTTCATACTATATTCCACAAAACTTATTCTTCTATAGAAGCGCCTTCACTTTCATTAGCGAGTTCCAGTAATCTGTATGAAAGATAGGCTCCGAGTGCAACTGCCTTTAAGTCGATACTTTCGTCGTGTTTAGCAACTTCAAGAATTGCACTGTTAACTTCCGGATTTTCTTCTTTAAGGTATTTCACCATATTTTTCCGCCAGTTCTGCACATCCTGAAATGCTTCGGAAAAGACTTCCGATGATATATCCTCTGTTATAATTGGCAGCATACTTCTTTCTCCTATGTTTGTGTATTGATTATATAACATATTCAAATAAGATACAATACACTATATATATTAAGAATGTTTTTTAGATTTCTTTTTGCCTTTGCAGTCATCCGTTTTTAACTCTACTTCACCGTTTGCAATATTTCTGCCGATATTTTTTTCTAAAGTTGCTTTTGCAGCATTATAATCAAACATTGTCTGGTAATACGTAAGCATGGCATTCTGGTACTGTACCTGAGCTTCTTTGAGTTCAATCGGGTCGCCGACTCCGACTTTATACCTGCCAAAAGATAGTTCATAATTTTCTTTTGCCTGCTTTACTCCTAAAGTTGCAACCGGAATTTTATTTTTCTTTTCAGTTAAAGAATAATACGATTCCTGAACTTCATAATAAATATTATTCATTGTATTAATTGCGTTAGATTGTTCTTTTGAATAAAGCGCTTTCGCCTCTTTAATTTCATTTTTGATAAGCATTCCGTTTATTGTAGGAAAATTCAAATAACCGCCGTAATTATAACCGTAGTTTGAAGTCGGGTGTTTTCCGCCGATCTGGTATTGTCCTTCAATTGTCAGTTGCGGAAAGTAAGATTTTTTAACCAGTTTTACATTTTGTCTTGCCTCTTCAACCTTTACCTCCGCAAGAAGGAATTCCGGTCTTGATTCCCGCGCGGTATCTATAGCTTTTTCCAGAGTTATATCGCAAGGATCATATCTTAACTCTTCTGCTACTTTGTACTTGTTTGTATAAGGAAGCCCCATCATATTATTTAGTTTAGCCATTGCAACATCAACACCGTTTTCAGCCTGAATAAGGGTTAATTTTGCATTGCTCAAATTAACCTCTGCAATTGTCACATCAACTTTTGGTTTTATACCGGCTTTGTAGAAGGCTTTTGCCTGATCATAAAAAGCGGCGTATCTGGCAACGGAATCCTCTGCAACTTTTTTTGCTTCGATTGCATACTGCAAATTGTAATACGCTTTTTTAACTTCACATATAACATCGTTAATCGTACCGGTTAAAGTAATTTTATACCCTTTATTGTCCAACTTTCTAATTGTTACCTGATTTTGTGTTACCCCAAAGTCATAAAGCATCTGGGAGGCACTTATTTGACCGAGAACCCAGTAGTTGAATACAAGATTTCTGCCTAAAGCGTCTGACAACTGGAGCTGCTTAATCTTGGTATAACCGGTCTGCCAGCCAAATTGAGGAAAATAAGCCGCCCATGTCTGGCGTATTCTGGCATCAGATGCAAACACATCCTGCATAGCAGCCTGAATCCGGGGATTATTTCCGAGCGCGTATTTTAAACATTCCTCAAGAGTAATATCTATTCCTGTTTCAATCCCGCCTTGAATAACAAGATTATCATTTTCTTGTGATTTTTTAGGCTCAACATCCTTGCTGTCAGGATATTCTTCTTTCTTAATCTCATTTCCGAGTTTACTGTCCTTATGCCACAGAGAAGCATTACAAGACGGCATGAACATCATTAAGGAGAGTATAAAAACAATAAAAGCTCTTATCATTTTTTTCTCCTTATATTCTGTATAAATTCATAAAATCTTGCTTTCATAAGGTTCGTAAGCACAAAGAAAGCCGGAACCATAATGCTGCCTAAAAATGCAACCGCAAGCATACCGCCAAACACTGAAATGCCGATAGAATGACGGCTTCCGGCGCCTGCTCCTTTTGCAAAAACAAGCGGCAGCAAACCTAAAATGAACGCTATATTTGTCATCATAACGGCTCTGAATCTGAGTTTTGCAGCCTGAATTGCAGCATCTATATAATTCATTCCGTCTTTTTCCATGGCGTCTTTTGCAAACTCTACAATTAAGATAGCCTGCTTTGTACTCAAACCGATTAACATAACAAGTCCTACCTGTGCGTAGATATCAAGCGACAGACCTGAAACATATTGGAAGAAAAGCGCGCCTAAAAGTGCAACCGGAGATATCAAAAGTACCGCAACCGGAAGCGTCCAGCTTTCATACAATGCAACAAGGAACAGGTATACAAAAGTAAGAGCCATAGCAAGAATCGGACCTATTTGACCTGATGACATCTGCTCCTGCAGTGAAGTTCCCGACCATGCAAAGTCCATATCCCTCGGTAAAATCCTGTCAGAAAGCGCTGCCATAGCTTTCATTGCTTCACCTGAACTTACTCCGTTTGCCGCATTACCGTTGATTACAATAGACGGGTACATGTTGAATCTGTTCAATAAATACGGTCCTACAATGTTTTCAGTTTTAACGACAGAACTTATAGGAACCATTTTCCCCTGATTATTTTTAACATATATTTTGCTTAAATCCCCGAGTACAGAACGGTAAGGCGCATCTGCCTGCATATAAACACGGTAAACTCTTCCGTACTTGTTAAAGTCATTGATATAAGTTGCACCGAATTGAGCCGCAAGAGTTGAATAAATTTCCGCAATAGAAACTCCCTGCGCCATAGCTTTTTCGTCCTCTACTGTTACAATAACCTGCGGAAGCGAGGCTGTATATGAAGTATACAGGCTTGAAAATGCCGCATCCTGTCTTGCTGCCTGCATAACTTTCTGCGCTTCCGTGAACAATTCCTCAGGAGTTCTGTCCCCTTTATCCAGAAGCTGATATTCAAACCCGCCGAACATACCCATACCGCTAATTGCAGGAGGCTGGGTTACAAAGGTATTAGCTTCTGTGTACTTGGATGTTATAGCATTTGCCTGTTTTATAATATTATTGATAGAAAGTTTTGCAGATTTTCGCTTAGACCACGGTTCAAGCCTTACAACAACAAAAGCTGTATTCTCGCCCGAAAAACCGTTTACCTGCATTACAGATACAACCCCCGGAATTTGTGCTAATTCCTTTGTTAAATTACTTACAACATCAGCAGTTCTCGTAAGCGTTGCACCGTCAGGAAGCTGAACCTGTACGAACAATGCCCCTCTGTCCTCATCCGGCAAAAATCCTGTCGGAGTTATAAAAAACATTGCGCCGATGAAGATTATGACACCCGCAAGAACTGCAAGCGTCTTTTTAGGCGCGTGTACAAAATAACTTACTACATTTAAATACTTTTCTCTGACCCCGTTAAACCAGTCCTCAAATTTTTGAATAAATTCAAAGTCGGTTTTCTCGTCGCCTGATTTTAATATAATTGAACAGAGAGCCGGAGAAAGAGTCAGCGCAACAATAGTAGAAAGACCGATTGAAGTTGCAATACATACAGCAAACTGTCTGTACATCTGACCTGTAATACCGGTCATAAAGGATACCGGAACGAATACAGCCATCAATACAAGAGAAGTTGCAACAACGGCGCCGAAAACTTCTTCCATCGTGATTTCCGTCGCATCTTTCGGTGATTTTCCCTCCTGGATGTGCCTTTGTGTGTTTTCAAGTACAACAATAGCATCATCTACAACCAGTCCGACCGCAAGCACAAGCCCGAACAGAATCAAAAGGTTTATGGAAAATCCCATTAATGCCATAAATATAAATACACCGATTAAAGAAACCGGAATTGCGCAGAAAGGAATAAACGCTGCTCTTGCAGTTCCCAGGAATAAATAAGTAACCGCACTAACGAGGATAATAGCAAGTACAATGGCGCTTATAACCTCGTGAATAGATTCTCTTACAAACTCCGTTATGTCGTATTGAACGTGATATTCTACATCACTAGGGAATTTTTTGCTTAACTCCTTCATCTTCTTTTCAACGCGGTTAACAAGGTCAATTGTATTTGCCTCCGGAAGCTGGGCAATGGAAATCATAGCAGCACTTTTGCCTGCAATCGTTACGGAAGAAGAATAACTTTCCGCTCCGAGTTCAACCCTTGCTACATCCTTAAGCTTAACATTAGAGCCGTCTAAATTGGCTTTTACAACAATATTTTCAAACTCTTCTACAGTTTTTAAACGCCCTTTTGTTCTTAAAGTGAATTTCAAAACCTGCGGTTCATCCATCGGCTCAACACCTATGTTTCCGGCAGGAGATTGAATATTTTGCGCTGTTACGGCGTTATTTATATCGGTGGTTGAAACTCCTAAACTTGCCATTTTATCAGGCTTAAGCCATATTCTCATTGAATAATCTCCGGCACCGAAAATTGAAACACTTCCGCAGCCTTTTATACGTGCAAGTTCATCTTTTATGAACATCGTTGCGTAGTTTGCAAGATACAAAGAATTGTACGTTCCGTTAGGAGAAGATAAAGACATCAAAAGGCAACCCGCGCCGCCTGTTGATTTCCTTACGGAAAGCCCGTATCTCTTAACCTCCTCCGGAAGTCTCGGAGTTACTAATTGAAGCTGGTTTTGAACGTTTACAAGATCCATGTCAGGGTCGGAACCTACTTCAAAAAACAGAGTTAATTTATAAGACCCGTTTTTGGATTCCGAGTACATATATAGCATATCTTCAATACCGTTCAATTGAAGTTCGACAGGCGCTGCAATAGTTGAAGTTATAACGTCCGAACTTGCTCCGCTGTAAGTCGCTGTTACAACAACCTGAGGAGGTGTAATCGACGGATACTCTTCCAAAGGCAGAGTTGTAAGAGAAATCAATCCCGCAAGTATGATTGCAAGAGAGATTACTATTGCTAATTTTGGACGTTTTATGAATAAATTGCCTGCCATTTATATTTTCCTATTTTATTATTTCTTAAAGATACCGGTGATTTTATTCTTGATTTTTGTAAACAAACCTGCTTTTTTAGTCTGAACCTTTTCCTGAACAGGTGCCTGAACAATTCTTACAGGACTTCCCGGAATAACTTTTTGAAGCCCCGAAGTTACAATCCTGTCACCCGCATTTACTCCGGATGAAATTATCCATTTGCTGTTTTTTTCGCCGGATGTTTTTATATACGACATTCTCGGTAAATTATCTTCATCAAGAATATACACAAACCGACCTTCCTGATTCTCCATTGTTGCCGTCTGAGGAACAACAGGAACATTGTCTTTTGATTTGGAATAAATTATTACTCTTCCGAAATCACCTTGAATTAAAGCATCGTCAGGATTCGGGAAAGTTGCCCTCATAGTAATTGTTCCGGTTGATTCATCAATTTCATTATCGTGAAAATCCTGAACCCCTTTATATTTATACTTTTCTCCGGAGCTAAATATAAATTCTACATCTCTGTTAATATTGGCGGATTTATCAATTCTCACAAGCTCCGCAAAATCTTTAGACTCCAGAGGAAACGTCACATACATAGGCTCCGAACTGTTAATTGTTGTTAAAGGTCCGCTGTTCATTGAAACATAGTTGCCTTCGGTTACGGAAATCATTCCGACTCTTCCGTTAACCGGAGATTTGACTCTCGTATAGCCGAGATTTCTCTCCGCATCATTATAAGCACTTTTTGCGCTCTCTACCTGCGCCTTAAAAGCGTCTCTCTGCGAAAGAATATTATCATAATCAGACCTTGCAATATAATCCTGCTGCACAAGTTCCTTATACCGTTTCAACTGCTTGTCATAATAATCATACTGAGACTGCGCGTTGTTTAAGTTAGCTTTTGCCTTGCTTGCAGCATACTCATATTCCTGCGGTTCAATCTCGAAAAGTAATTGACCGGCTTTTACATAATCACCTTCTTTAAAGTAGCTTTTAGTCAAATATCCGCTGATACGCGCCAGAACCTCAACTCTGTATTTTGCCATAACTCTGGCAGTAGCCGTAAACTGTCTTTCAACCTCCTCGGTCTGAACCTCCGCCACCGTAACAGAAGGAGTTTTTGCAAGCATTCTCTGTTTTGTTGTCTTTACTTTGTCCCACTGAGATACCAGCATTCGACCGAAAATCAACGCCAGAACAATTGCAACTATTGTTATTATTTTATATCTCATTTCTCTCCAAATCCTATTTTGAAAAAACGACTTTTTGGTATTAAGTGTACGTTTATACACTAAATTTCAATTATGATACTAACAAAAAATAGGAATCAAATCAAGAATCCAATCGGGGGGGGGGTAAATGTATTCCAGTTGGTAAGTCAGACTACAGGTTTATTATCCTTCGGTAGGGGTAAATGTATTCTAGTTGGTAAGTCAGGCTATAGGTTTACTGTCCGTCAGGGGGAGGTGGTGTGAAGAGTGAAACATAAAAAATGTAGATATTTCTCTTAATTGTAAATTTTTCGTTACAATCAAGAGAAATATCTACACCGACTTATACAATGGTTGTGGAACTTGCTCCACACTACTATTGTTCAATTTTAACTTTTTCAAACGGATTGAGCTTTGACTGAACATCAAATTGAGATGTCTGCAATTCTATTTGAGAATTATCACTGTTTTGTTCTTCTTCCTCGCCGTTATCTTCTTTAGTAACAGTAACTTCACCGGATTCATCAACTTCTGCTGTATAGCCTAAAGAGCTTAAGTCAGAAGTTACAGCTGCATTTAATTCTTCGTTGCCTGTTTTAACTGCTTCAAAAGAACCAATGCTTGTAATTACAGGGTCTACTGATGTATTCCAGCTTCCTACGGCCCCGCTGAAAGCGTCTAATGCACTTCCGATTGCGGTTTCAAAGTGGCTTAATAAAGATGTGTTATCTTTCAAACCGCCGATACCTTGAAGAACTGTCTGCAGATTTGCTAAAGATCCGCTGGCTCTTGTTTCTCCGGCTGTAGACTGATCATTTGCAGCTCTATATAATTTAGGCGCAGCACCGGCGGAGAACATATTAGAAGAAGCAGCTTCGGCAGCGGCTTGCAAACCGGCTCCGACACCCTGGTTAGTAACACCTTTTACCTGAGTAGAAGTGTTTTGGGTTAATAATGTTCCGCCTTCTTGAACCAGTTTGAGGATTTCCATCTGACCGTCTTGCTGAACGGTAACAGCATTACCTTTTGCGGTTTCAATGTTTGTAACAGCATTTTCAACAGACTGGCTTAATTCTTCAACCTGACTCTGCAATTCTCCAAGACTGCCGACAAGTTCTGAAATCTGACCTGATAAACCTTGAATCTGACCTAAAATTGCAGCTTTCTCTTCAGGAGTTTTAGCTTCTGCAAGAAGTTTTTGCTGTTTTTCTATTTTCTGAACAATTGCATTAAGCTCTGCCTGTTTTTCTGCTAATTCTTTATTAACATCTTCCAGAGACTTGGTAGAATCTGTAACAACTGTTGACTCTGTTTCTATGTCCCTTTGAATTGTATCAATACTGCTTTGAAGCTCTGCTCTGGATTTTTCCTGCTCTTTTTGAAGTTCAGCAGCTGCTTTTTTATTTTTCTTAACTTCTTCTCTTGCAGCTTTAGCCTCTTGATTTGTAATCTTATCAAGAAGTGACATGACAGTATTGATTGTGCTTTTTATCATATTAGCGGTTTGATCGCCATTGCTTCCGCTGCTGCCGCCTTCTAAATCAAGAGAACCGTTAAGTATATTGCCAAGCTTAAAAAACTCACCGGCATTAAAAGATGAGCCGCCTTCAGTCCCCGAAGGCAGTTTTGCTAACAGACCGTCAACCTGTCCGAATATTGCTTGTAAATCTGTATTTGTACTGAGACCCATCTTACGTTATTCCTTTTTTATACCATCTTATATATATAAAGTATCGAAAATATATCTAATTTCAGGGCTTATTTAAATCGTTACAAAAGTTTACACAAAACAAAGTTTATTGTGCAAAAATGTAGCCACCGAGCTTATAGACAGATTTATGTCCGATATTGTACAAATATATTGAGGGCTAAAATAAAGAAGAAAGATGAGGATAGTTGGTATAAATGGAAAGTTTTACGGAGAGAGAAAGAGAAGTTTTACACTTATTGTTACAGGGATTAAACAACAAACAAATTTCTAATAAACTTTTTATATCAAACCATACGACAAAGGCACATGTTGCATCAATTTATAAAAAGCTTGGCGTATCAAACAGAGTTCAGGCTGCTGTTAGAAGTATGATTATAGGTGCCGGAGATTATTTTAATATTAAAGAGAAATATTAACAAAAATATGTCGGATTATTTTTGTGCACAGATGCAGGACTTTTAAGTGCTTGTAAATAATTTTTACAAAAAACAAGAAGTTTGATTTTTCAAACTTCTTGTCTCTTATTTATCTTAAGATTAAGCATTTATAATTTTTGTCTTGTCTTCGTCGGTGACACCCTTAATCGTCAGGTTAATTCTGCCTTTGTCATCAATCTTGATAACTTTTACAACAACTTCGTCTCCGATATTTACGTGAGGCTCGATTGTCTCAATTCTTTCCTGACAAATTTGTGAAATGTGAACCATACCGTCTTTTCCGCCGCCGAGTTCAACAAAAGCGCCGATAGGAATAATTCTTACAACCTTGCCTTTGATTACCATGCCGACTTCCGGCTTGAAGGTCAGGTCGTTAATCATTTTCTTAGCAATAGCAGCGCCTTCCTGATCGTTTGACGTAATTGTTACAACGCCGTTATCCTGAATATCGATTTCTGCACCGGAGGCTTCAATAATCGCTCTGATTTGTTTACCGCCAGGTCCGATTACGGTTCCGATATCTTCTACAGGAATATTCATTGTTGTGATGCTCGGAGCGTATGGTGATAAGTGATCAGCAGGTTTTGTGATAACCTTTCTCATCTCCCCTAAGATATGCAGTCTGCCTTCTTTTGCCTGAGCTAACGCTCTTCTTAAAGTATCATTTGCAATACCTTTAGCCTTCATATCCATTTGAAGAGCAGTAATACCGTCATCGTTACCTGTAACTTTGAAGTCCATATCGCCTAAAAAGTCTTCAATACCCTGAATATCGGTTAAAACAACGGGTTCTCTTCCCGGTTCTGTTATCATACCCATTGCAACACCGCCGATCATGCATTTTACAGGAACGCCGGCATTCATAAGAGCCATTGAAGAGCCGCAGGTTGAACCCATTGAGGTTGAACCGTTTGATTCAAGAACATCAGATGTTACGCGGATTGTGTATCCAAACTCTTCCTGAGAAGGAAGTGCCGGAACGTTAGCTCTTTCAGCAAGATTTCCGTGCCCTACTTCACGTCTTCCCGGACCTCTTAGAGGTTTAACTTCGCCAACGGAGAAGCCGGGGAAAATATATTTGTGCATATAAGTTTTTTCTGTTTCAGGATCAACCCCGTCGAGTTCCTGTTTCATGCCTGGTCCTGCAAGAGTTGCAACAGAAAGAATCTGGGTTTGACCTCTTGTGAATACTGCAGAGCCGTGAGCGCGCGGAATTACACCGACTTCACACCAGATAGGGCGAACTTCATTTGGTTTTCTGCCGTCTGCTCTGACGCCTTCGTCAAGAATCATTGCACGCATAATTTTCTTTTCTGCAGCCTTAAATTCTTCTGCAACAAAGTCAATGCCTGTTTCTTCCATAATCTGATGGATATAATGATCTTCAGGAAGAGCTTCAACGCGTTCTTTAACAAGTTTCTTAGCTTCTTCAAGCTTGTTTTGTCTGTATTCTCTGTCAAAGTTGTGATACGCATCGAAAATCATATCGTGTGCAACTTCGTCAATTATATTTTTAAGTTCTGTTGTGTCATAAGGGTTTACAAATTCTTCTCTTTCAACACCGCAAGCTTTTGCAAACTCAACCTGAGCTTCACACTGTTTTCTGATTTCAACTTGTGCAAATTCAACAGCTTCCATAATTTCATCTTCTGTTACGAACTTGCAGCCTGCTTCAACCATAATTACACTGTCGTGTGTACCTGCAACAACAATATCTAAATTAGATTTGTCAGCCTGCTGGTGGGTCGGGTTAGCAATTAATTGCCCGTCGAGTTTAGAAACTCTTACAGCGCCGATTGGACCTTCAAAAGGAGCGCCTGAAAGCATTAAAGCGCAAGAAGCGCCTAACATTGCCAAAGTATCAGGCTGATTTTGCTGGTCATAGCTGAATAACTGAGCAACGATTTGAATATCGTTTCTGTATCCCTTAGGGAAAAGCGGTCTTATAGGTCTGTCTATCAAACGTGAAACAAGTATTGCCTTGTCGCTTGCCTTACCTTCCGTACGGTTGTATCCGCCCGGAATTCTGCCTATAGAGGACATTCTTTCTTCATAATCAATAAGCAGAGGGAAAAAGTCGATTCCGACTCTCGGTTCTTTGCTTACGCAGCAGTGAACAAATAACATTGTATCTCCGCATCTTACGGTAACACTACCGTTAGCGGAACGCGCATACTTTCCTGTCTCTACAGTGACGGTCTTGCCGCCGATTTCCAATTGAAAACTTTTTGTTTCCGGTAACATTTTTCCTTCTTTCTCCGGCTGCTCGAAAGCCGAATTCTTCCATTAAGTTATACTATTTTTATTCTTAATTTAAATAATAGTATAAACAAAAATGGTTGTCTATTAGAAGTAAACATATGAAAAGGCATAAATATGTTCCCGTAATTATTACTATAAGGTTTTGCCTGCTTTGTAAAATCAACCTGGTACAATCAGATGCAAAATTTTGTAAATATGAAGGTTAGATATAAGGGTAAAGACGCTTTCTATCATATATTACAATAATTTCACTCAGTTTATCATAATCCGGTTCTTCACCTTTATCTATTGACTCACTAACTTCTGCCATAAGCTGTTTACACTTTGCTTTGTCTTCTTCTTCAAATATTTTTATGTTTTCTTTTTCATACTGTTCAAAGCAGGCGTTCATAATTTTAAAACCTGTTTTAACACTTCGTATATTAAGTCCGTTGCTGTTGAATTGCGCCAGCCATTCTCTTGCAGTATTAAAATATCTGTAACCGTCGCTAAAACTGTGTAGTGTCATAGAATCACACTTTGAAGTCGGTTGAAACAATGAACGGTACTTTTCAACAGGCATTCCGGCTTTTGCAGCAGCTTCCGCCTCCTGCTTTTCTTTTAAAGCTTGTTCATCTTCCTCTTCATTCTTTTTTTTACCGAATAAACCGAGAGTAAATAATGTTCCTGCCGTGACCGGTGTATTTAACGGGTCTGTAGCTTTATTGCTTACAATTTCAACTTTTTCTTCCGGTTCAGAAACGATTTTTGAAGCGCAATAAGCTCCGGTACTGATTGCAGCAGCTGCAATTAATGTTTTTGGTACAATCGATATTTGTTTAATATTCATACACAATAACCCTTTCTTGATACACATAAGTCATATAAATACGTAAACTTGCGCAATTATTTACAAAATTTTACAAAACTGAAAGGAAAACTATCGTTGGCTTGATAAAGCTGATCTGCATTTTAATATCCCAAAAATATATGCAGCAGGGGAAGTCAGCAGTATTGCCGGCTCTGTCAATCCGGCAATAACTTCTAAAGACAGCTTTTAACCGGTGAAGTTTGGGATTTTATTTGCCGCTGTCTTCAATTACCGGCTGAATATCAAGTTTTGAAAAAGTCCTTGAAGCTTTTGCAAATTTGAAAGTGCCGGGAGGGGTTGTAGCTGCTAAAGATGCTGCAAATCCGGCAGAGATACCGACAATTATACCGGCGACTGTTGCAAGTATAGATTTTACCCGTGAAACATTTTTTGTTAAAGCTATAGGAACTGCAGCACCTATAATACCGCCTGCCGCAACAATTGCACGGGATTTATTTCTTCTTCTTTTAATATCTTTTTCAGAAGAATTTTCCATTACGAATTTCTGAATTTGCGGAGCAGCATCCATTACATCCCTGTAAGCGGATTCAAATTTGTCTACCTGATTCTGCGGAATACTCAACTTTCCCGATTCCTGACCTTGAGAGTCTATAACTCTGTATACAGCTCTTCCGCCGGGAGTGGTTCCTATTCTTTGAATATTCCCGTATGAATTCTGTCTAAAGCCCGTCGAACCGGTATTAAATATGTCAACCATATAAACATCTCCACACTTTATTCCATTATAATTTATAAACACTCCAAATAACAATAATTTGCTAATGTGTTAAGAAATATAAAGACGAATTTTTTATTAAATTTGTAATCCAAAATTTTACATTTTGTTACAAATTTACTTAATATTTCGTAAAAAATACTTTTTTAAAATGGTATTTAGGTATAAAATAGAGATACTCCAACATTACAAATTATCAGAAAGGACTTCCGCATGGTGCTTGAAATGACTTATCCTCAGCTGGAACGAGCTGTTAACCCCACTCACGATATAAGACTTTTTTCAGGTCGTTCCAACCCCAAATTAGCTCAGGAAATTGCAGATTATCTCGGAACAACAGTAGGTCCGATGGTTATTAAAAACTTTGCTGACGGAGAAATTTATGTTCAGGTTAAAGAAAGTATCAGAGGTGATGATGTTTTTATCATTCAGCCGTTGTGTAATCCCGTAAATGAAAATCTTATGGAACTTTTGATAATGATAGATGCTTTTAAAAGAGCCAGTGCAAAAACGATTACAGCTGTCATTCCTTACTACGGTTACGCACGTCAGGACAGAAAAACTTCCGGAAGGGAGGCTATAACTGCAAAGCTCGTAGCAGACCTTCTTACAACAGCGGGAGCAAACAGAGTTCTTGCGATGGATTTACATACCGGACAAATTCAAGGTTTCTTTAATATCCTTGTTGACCATATTTTTGCGGCTCCGGTACTTGTTGATTACGTAAAGAGTCTCGGTCTAAATCCTGATGAAATGGTCGCTGTAAGCCCTGATATGGGAGGAGCCAACCGTACAAGACATTTTGCCAAAAATCTGAACATTCCGATGGCTATTATTGATAAAAGACGCGATAAACATAATGAAGCAATAGCAGCACACATAATCGGTGATGTAGAAAACAAAATTTGTTTAATGTTTGATGATATAATCGACACAGCTGGAACTATCTGCGAAGCTTCAAAACTTCTTAAAAGCAAAGGTGCCAAAGCAGTATATGTTGGTGCAACCCACGCTGTTCTGTCCGGTCCGGCGATTGAACGTCTTAAAAATGCTCCGATAGAAGAATGTATTATAACAAATACCATTCCTTGGGCAAAAGAAGACCTGCCGTCGAATGTTAAGCAACTTTCGATTGCACCGCTTCTCGGACAAGCTATATCGCGCATCCATGATGATGAGTCTGTAAGCTCTTTGTTCGGATTTGAAAAAGAGATGAAGGTTTAAACTTCTTTCAACAATATATTAATATCAATATCCAGAACTTTAGCTATATCAACGACTTTCAATATGGTCGGATTGATTTTGCCTGTTTCTATTAAACTAACTGAGTTTCTTGAAATATTAGTAAGTTCGGCAAGCTTCTCCTGAGAAATATTTTTTCTCAAGCGTTCGCTTTTAATGTTTATTCCAAGGTTTTTTAATCTTTTATTTTCCAGCATAATGTTTTAATTTTCTTGCATTATTAAATAAATATCTATACAATATATTGGTCTTATGATAATATTACACAAGATAGAAAGGAAGTCTAATGCATTTGCATGACTTCCTTTTTATATAAAAGGGCAGACTGAGTGCTGCCCTTTACCGCGTTCAATCTCTCGGAAACTTTTTCCTGTAAACTTAACCGTAATGTCAAGTGGATTGATGCGGTGCAACTATGAAATTTTAAGTTTTCTTGATGCTGAATGTCCGGTATTAATTTTCGGAATACTGATTTTTAATACTCCGTTTTTATATTCAGCTCTGGCGTCAGATACTTTTACAGGTTCATCAAAAGATATTGTTCGTTGATATTTACCGTACCGGAATTCACATGTGTGGAATTTTGCGTTCTTTTCAGCCTCGTCTTTCTGTTCTTTTTCTTCTTCAATCTCGGCGGTAATTGTCAGAAAGTCATTATCTAATTCTACATCAATATCATCCTTGTTTACACCCGGAAGCTGAACTTTTACTTTGTATTCTTTGTCATTTTGTTTAATTTCTACTGCCGGACGCCATATGGAATTCTTTTTTACATTAAGAGGATTTGCAAAATGAGGATGTAAAAAAGTATCCCTCAGAAAATTATTAAGTTCATGGTGTATGCTGTCAAAGTACAATTCAGGTTCTCTTATTATTAAATTATTATTCATTTTATTCTCCCGTGTTTTACTATTTTAATATAAGGGAGTTTTAAAAATGTTACATTGGACAAACGGGCAATGTTGTATATTACAACATTGCCCGTTAAAATCTCCGATTTATTTATTAATCTTCTACCTGACCTGCTGTTTTTCCGTATTTTTTTATCGTTGCGTTCAGCATATTTTCGTGGTGTTTTTCACGGTAAATCTGGCACAACAATTTGTATGCGTGTTTGTTGTAAGGATCCTGTTCTAAGATTGTTTCCAGTTGCTCAACTGCTGAGTTTGAACGTTTTGTATAATAATCTATCAAAGCAGGAAGAGTCTCTGTCAAATCATTCATATCGGTTGCACATGCAATTTCCGCACAGCTTTTTGCCTTGTCAAATTCTTCCGCATCAAGATACATAACGGCAACTTCGTAATAAACTTCCGACTTGCTTCTTCTGTCATTTTTCATCTGTGCAACTGCTTGATATTCCTGAGCAGCTTTATCATACTCGGCTCTTTTTCTGTACTGTTCCGCAAGAGCAAGTTTAGTCTCAATATCCTGCGCTACAACTTCATCCGGATTAGTATTGTCGTCAACCGGAACATTAAGCGTAGATAAGATTTCTGCGACAGTAAACAACTGTGCTTTTTCTTCTGCAGTTACCGGTGCGTTTGTTACATCAGGAACTACTGAATAGAGAAGAGCTAGTGTTTTTAAGTCTCTTGCTGTAATTTCCGTGTTGAACTTTGTTCCGATAGGATACATAACATCATATATGCTCGGGCTTTTTCCGTTTAAACCTAACGAATGTCCGATTTCCTGCAAAGCAGAAGAGAACAACTGTTTTGAATCCAGATTATGATTTTTTGCATCCGTTTTTTTGAAGAAAATTGTGGAGCTTAAAATAGTGTTTCCGTTGACTTCAAAAGCCTGAGAGCCTATCGGAGCATTATCATCATTACTTATGTTCTTAAAATAACATTTCATATCAGCATCTTCGGGACTTTCAACGAAAGTAAAACGAACAAGTCCTTCGCTTGCTCTCTGCCATGCCTGATAAGCGCTCATAACAACTTCTCTGTAATAATCCGGGACATCTGTTGTATCTTGAATAAATACTTTTAAAGGGAAAGATGATTTATTCCATCTTACAATTTTGCCGTTTGCGGCGATTTCGCGGAAGTAGCTGTCAATAACAGCTGCTTTTATTGTTTTCTCGCCCATTGATTTGTCATACCCGAGAACAATTGCGTATGAATTTTTAAATCCAAATTCAGGAGCCTGTGTATCTGTTTTATCATTAATGTTCAATAGTGATACAGCGCCTGCTGCCATTAGGACAGTACAAATAATAATCTTTTTCATTTTTCAGAAAACCTCTTTTCAATACTACTTTCATATTATACATTAAAAACCTGAAAATTTAAATTTTTGCGCACTGAAACAAATCTATGAACTGAAAGTATGTGAATTGTACACAATAGCTTAGTTTAAATAATTTTACAAAATTTAATCAAACTTGAAAGTTTGGATATTTTAAGATAAACTTAACACATTAAGGAGGTTTTATGCACGAATATGTATTTAAGATGAAAAAAGGTGATATTGAAATAGAATTAAAATCAGATGATCTGGAATTTGTTGAAGAACAGCTCAACAAATGGAGAGAAGAACTTCTACAGGACAAATAAATGTATAGTCGGGTTTAATTCGGATAGGAAATTTGATATGTCAATTTATTCTTTTAAAATTACAAAAGGAAAGTTTCAACTGTCATTGACAACTACAGACAGAGAACTTATAACGGAGCAGTTTGCAAAGTGGGTAAGGTCTGCTTCCGATTATGTTCAGAAACATAAAGTTGAGCAGTGTAAGGAAATGGTAAATTCGCAAATAAATGCGGAAAAAGAAATTACACAAAAGAAAATTGACGAACAGTTAAAAAGAATACCGAAATCCGAACCTCAAGAAGAAGATAAGGCAAAAAATCTGGATATATTTTATGCTCCCGGCAATCAAATTCAAACAAAAAATAATGAAGAATTTCAAACTATTGTAACACAGAATGAGTCTGAACCTGAACAGATACAGGCTGTACAAAAAACGGCAGATTTTGACAATATTTTAGAAAAATCTCTTCAGGCGCCGCAGACAGAATTATCATTTAAACCGAATCCTTCTATAAAAAAAGACAATGCCTTTATTAATTTTATATCTGCAAAACCTGTAGAGAAAAAGATAGATTACCTGTTAATGACTGCATATTATTTTACCCAGTATGAACAAAAACCTCGATTCACTCTGAAACAGCTTAATGCTAAACTTATGCAGAATATTGCGGTAATTATTGACCATAGTGTTTTACAGGAAGCTATAAACAGAGATTATATCGAATGTTTGCCTGATTTAACGGGTTTAGTGGGGGCTTCCGAGTACAGGCTGACAGCATACGGTGAGAAAGTTTTATTAGATGACTAAGCGTGTTGCAGTTGCTCTTTCCGGCGGTGTGGACAGCAGTGTTGCCGCTTTGCTTCTTAAAGAGCAGGGCTATGATATCATAGGAGTCAGTGCTAAGACTTCAAACTCAAAAGAGGCGGAAACTGTAATACAAAATGCAGAGCAAGTCGCCAAAAAACTTGATATACCCTTCTGCTCGTATGACGCAGCAGAAATTTTTCAGGAAAAAGTTATTAATTATTTTGAAAAGGCATATGCCTCAGGTACGACGCCAAACCCTTGTATCATGTGTAATAAGTACATGAAATGGGGGGCTCTTTTTGATTTTGCTGCTGATAATCTGGGGGTTGATTTTATTGCAACCGGACACTATGCAAGGATAAAAGAAGATAGAGGGAGTTATAAATTATATCCGGCGGAAGATGAGCATAAAGATCAGTTGTATTTTTTATTTATGCTTGACCAGAAAAGACTTGCGAGAACATTATTTCCTCTTTCCGGGCTCAAAAAAGATGATATCAGAAAAATTGCGATTGATAATGACCTCCCAAGCAAATCTTCTAAGGAAAGTCAGGATATTTGTTTTATAAAACCGCCTTTAACAACAAAAAAATATTTAAATAATATTTTTACGCCAAAGGAAGGTGTTTTTATAGAAAAAACAACCGGAAAAATTCTCGGGAAACATGACGGTTTCTGGCAGTATACCATAGGGCAGAGAAAAGGAATCGGGCTTGCGGCGCCGGAGGCTCTTTATGTTGTCGATATTGATGCCTGCAATAATATTGTATATGTTGGATATAAAGAAAGTCTTTTTGTCGATAATCTTGAGCTGGATAATTTTAATTGGAGTTATCCGAACGAATTTCAAAAGTTTGATGCGCTTGCTAAAATCAGATACAATATGCAAGCGGTTCCGTGCAGTGTCATTGTAAAAGAGCAAAATAATCTTTTAATAAAGTTTTCAAAAAAAGTTTCTGCAATAGCAAAAGGTCAGGCTTGTGTACTTTATGCCAAAGATGACGGTCATTTGCTTGGCGGTGGTTTTATATAGGATTCTTAAATTTATTATTTCTTCCTAATTGTTAAAAAAAAATAAACTTTACCCTCTTATGGGATTTGATGGCATATAATTGTTGTATAATAATATTTGTATAAGGGGGCAATTATGAAAAATCCATTCAAAGGGACTGATGAAGATATTAAAGACGATATAAAACAAGTAGAAACTTCCGGAGTTGAAGAGGAAGTTAAAGCTGATGAAGAAAAGCTGGCTGCTGAGAATGCCGAAGCGGAAGCGGAGGAGAAATTAGAGGGTAATGCGGCAGAGGAAAGTGAATCAGTAAACCCGCTTCAGGAAAAATATGATACTTTGAATAATCAGTACATAAGACTTGCGGCTGATTTTGACAATTACAGAAAACGTCAGGAGCAGGAGAAGGAAGCTCTATTAAAATACGGGGCTGAAAATACTTTAAAGAAAATGATAGAAGTTCTTGATAATTTTGAAAGAGGGTTGAAAGCAATTGAAACTGTAGAAGATTGTGATAAGGTTAAAGAGTGCTACAATTTAGCGTATAAAAACTTTACCGATGTTTTGACAAAGGCAGGTTTAGAGGCTATTAAAGCAGAGGGTGAACAGTTTGACCCTAATTTCCATGAGGCAGTTATGCAGACGCCGACTTCCGATAAGCCGGAACATACGATAATAGCGGAACTTCAAAAGGGGTATAAACTCGGAGATAAAGTTTTAAGACCTACACTGGTAAATGTTGCGGTATCAGAATAGATGCAATAAAAGGGAAATAGAATAGCAATGAGTGATTATTATGAAATACTTGGTATAGAAAAAACTGCCACAAAGGAAGAGATTAAAAGCGCATTCAGAAAGATGGCAAGACAATGGCATCCGGATGTTAATAAGGCTCCGGAGGCAGAGGCAAAATTTAAAGAACTTGGTAAAGCGTATGAAACATTAATGGATGATGAGAAGCGCGCGACTTATGACCGGTTTGGCGAGGACGGCTTGAGAAATGCCGGATTTAATACTCAGGGACCGTTTGCAGGAGGGTTCGGCGATCTGGATGAAGTTTTCAATTCTTTCTTTGGAGGTTTCGGCTTTGGCGGAGGCAGCAGGCGGTCTGATCCTAATGCTCCGAGAAGAGGTGATGACTTAAGGCTTGATATTGAAATTGAGTTTGAAGAGGCTGTATTCGGGATGACAAAAGAAATTACTATAGACCATCTTGAAACCTGCCCTTCATGCAAAGGCTCCGGAGCAAAAGAAGGCGCAAAACCTGAAACCTGTAAAACATGCGGTGGCGCCGGCTCTATTCAGCAGACTACAAGAACTGTTCTCGGGCATTTTACACAAATTGTCACCTGTCCTCATTGCCATGGTAAAGGTACGGTAATTTCAGATCCTTGTCCGGATTGTCATGGAGAAGGCAGAAAAACTGCTGAGAAGAAAATAGAGTTAAAAATTCCGGCAGGTGTTGATAACGGCTCCAGAATGAGACTTTCTCACGAAGGTGATGCGGGTGTAAACGGCGGAGTTGCAGGGGATTTATATGTGGTAGTTCACGTTAAACCGTCTCTGTATTTCAAACGCGACGGTATTAATATTTATACAAAGCTTGAAATTTCACCTGCTCAGGCTGTACTTGGTGATACTATATCAATAAAAACTCTGGACGGCGAAAGAAATGTGACTATACCGGCTGGAATTCAGCATGGCGAGAGTGTAAGAATCAGAGGCGCCGGTGTTCCTAATCTTTCAAAACCGTCTGTAAGAGGCGAGCATATTGTTGTTGTAAGTGTTAAAATTCCGGCTCATATTTCTAATGATGAAAAAGTTTTGTATGAAAAACTCTATGAAATACAGGCGGGGCGTAAAGCAAAAGGCTCTGTAAAAGAACGCATAAAAGGTGTTTTTAAATAAACAAAATTATGGTAGAATAAAAATTATTGAGATGCGTTGGAGAGATGATGCGTAAGCTTTTAATTTTAACAGGTATTTTATTGTTAAGCTGTACAAATGTTTTTG
This sequence comes from Candidatus Gastranaerophilales bacterium, assembly GCA_944324185.1. Lineage (GTDB taxonomy): Bacteria > Cyanobacteriota > Vampirovibrionia > Gastranaerophilales > Gastranaerophilaceae > CAG-196. The sequence goes on from CALUVI010000019.1 coordinate 31,730, forward strand.
CAGCTAAAATTCCTGTAGAAGTAAAAGATTATATATTGCAAAAAGTTCCGCAGGCGGATATAAGGTTTGACGGGGTTATAATTTTCCCTGATAACACTATTTACCTGCCTCTTTATCCGGCTTTGTTTTCAGATGTTTCAAAAATCCAGATTAAAGAAACACATCCTGCAAAACAGGATTTGAAACAAGAGCCTGATGTTGTAATTTTCAACAACGATTTTGTTCTTATGAAAGTATTGACAGACGGAGAAGGACACAGAACGGTTTTGCATATGCCAAATCCGCCGCTGCAGGTAAGAACCGGACTTTTACCGCAGGACATGCTTGTGCCTTCCGGTTTAATTATTCCGGAAAATATCAAGGGTATAATCGGGAACCTGAAAATTGATACAAAAAACGAAGATATGATAAGGATTGAAAACAGTGATTCTTATGAAGATTTTCTGGCAGAGAGCGAGCCTGATATTCCGCAGAGTTTGATATCACAATTGAAAAATAAAATTCTTTTTGTAACAACCAATTATTCAAAAAATATTCAGGTAATAGAACCGGCGAAGGCTGTTCCGAGTTACTCTCTGGCTCAGAAATCCATCCCTGTTGATGTGGAAGCAGTTAAAGACGGAAAATTTCTGCTTGTAACAACTTATGACAGACCTTTTGTCGATGTTATATCTGTCGCTGATTCAAGATTTATTAAGCAGATAAATGTTCCTTCCAATCCGGAGGAAATTTTGCTTGATGAAGCGAATAATAAAGCTTATGTAACCTCTCCTTCCGCTTCAATGATTTTTGTTATAGATTTAGAGACGATGTCTTTAATCCAGAAGATTAAAGTTAACGGATATTGTGAAAAACTTTTATTAAAAGAGGATAAGCTTTTTTATGTAGACAAACTTAAGAACGAAATCTGGGCAATAGAGCTTAAGAACCAGTATGAGTTAAAAGACATAGGGCTTTTCCCGAATGTTTCCGCTCTTGCGTTCAGGAATAATAAGTTATACATCTCAAGCAGGACAAAAAGCAGAATTGCTATAATTGATTATTCAACTCTGGGCTTAATAAATGAGTTTACAACTGTAAATAAACCTATAGGAATGCTGCAGTATGACAAATATTTGTACGTTTTAGGCGCGCAGAATAATGAAGTACAAAAAATTAATACTGATAATGATCAGGTTGTTGAAGAAATTCAACTGGGGACAGGCGGTTTCTCTTCCGGATTTAAGGGTATAGAAAATTCTTCTCTTGCGGTTATTAATGATATAAAGAATAATCAGTACTCTATATTTGATCTGGCAAAAGGTAAGTTGTTGAAAACTTATCAGATGAATGTTCCTATAAAATCGGTTATTATAACTAATAAAGTAGAATTGTTTGATTAGAAGGCAAAATGGATATTGTATTTGACGAGATAACATCTCAAACACTGGGCGAATTAGAAAAAACACAAAAAGATTTCTGGAATGTTCCGAGAACAACGGGGATTCTTTTGAACATGTTTGTAAAAATGATGAATGCCGGAAGCGTGCTTGAAATCGGTACATCAAACGGATATTCCGGTCTCTGGCTTGCAAAAGCTCTAAAAGAAACCGGCGGCAGACTTACTACAATAGAGTATTATGATAAGAGGCAGAGTATTGCAGTAGAGAATTTTAAAAAATGCGGGGTTATGGATGTCGTAAGACCGCTTCAAGGCTCAGCTTGCGATATTTTGGAATCATTTGATGAAAGCGAAAAATTTGATTTTGTATTTATTGATGCAAATAAAAGAGAGTATGTAAAATACTTTGAACTGGTGAAGCCCCATTTGACTCCAAAAGCAATGATTGTTGCTGATAATATTACATCACACGCTGAAAAAGTTCAGACTTTTATTGATGCGGTAGACAGGGATGAAGAATTTCAATATACAATTGTGGATGTTCCGGGCGGAATTTTAACGGCTTATAGAAATTCAAATTAATTTTGTTAAAATATATAGCCGTCATTATGTAGAAAATCTTTAAATATTATGATATAATATAAACAGGAGTTCAAATTTGAATCGTTATCAGCCAAATGCGTGTGCAGAAAGGCGTTTTATATAAGAATGATGAGCAATTTACAATTTCAAAATGATCTTGAACGACTGCTAGCTATCATGCCCCAAAAAGTTGTGAATAATTTGTCATGTGAAAAACTTGATGATGTTATTGAAATTGTATTAGATATAGGTCGCGTACCAGAGGTAAGGCATTCCGGCGGTAAGATTGAAAAGTTAAACTGCGACGTGGTAAATGATGAGGACATTACTTTTATAACCTCTCACCTGCAGGAATTTACGCATGATAATCGCTCGGGCATACCCGGAACTTTGCATAGAATAAGCGCAATCAGAAACCGGCAGGGTAAGGTAGTCGGACTTACCTGCCGCATAGGGCGTGTTGTGACGGGAACTATAGCTTGTATTAAAGATATTTGTACTCAGGGTAAAAGTATTTTATTTTTAGGTCCTCCGGGGGTTGGTAAAACCACAAAACTCAGAGAAATCTCAAGGTTAGTTGCAGACGAACTCGGCAAACGTGTAGTTATAGTTGATACTTCAAATGAAATTGCAGGCGACGGTGATGTTCCGCATCCGGCTGTTGGTTCGGCAAGAAGAATGCAGGTAGCTCAGCCGGAGTTGCAAAAAGATATTATGATTGAGGCTGTAGAAAATCATACACCTGAAGTTATTGTTGTAGATGAAATCGGAACAGAGGCTGAAGCTCAGGCGGCAAGAACAATAGCGGAGCGCGGGGTTATGCTTATTGCAACCGCTCACGGTAACTGTCTTGAAAGTTTGATTAAAAACCCGACTCTTTCTGACTTAGTGGGCGGAATTCAGTCTGTAACACTCGGAGATGATGAAGCAAAAAGAAGAGCTTCCCAAAAAACTGTTCTCGAAAGAGAAAAGCAGCCGACTTTTGATATAGTAATAGAAATCTTAGACAGAAATACGCTTGCGGTTTATAAAAATACATCTGAAGCAGTTGATTATATTCTCAGAGGCTGGCCGATAAGACCGGAGATTAGAAAAGTAGAACAGAAGGATGTTGAAAAAGTTATTATACCGGAGGTTAATAAGCCAGAAATTGAAACACCTCAAGATAATAAGATGAATTTCTCATTCTCCCGTCAGAAGTATGTCGAGCAGGCAAAACCTCTTAGAAAGATTTATCTCTATGCTGTATCACGTACGATTGTTGAAAAGCTTATTGAACGCTTGAATTTGAATGCCGAGATTATCAGAAATGTTGAGGATGCGGATATTGTTATTGCGCACAAGAACTTTGCAAAAGGCGGCGCAAAAATTTTGAGTACAGCAAAAGAATACAGAGTTCAGATATTCTATGTAAAAACAAACTCAATGGCGCAAATTCAGAAGGTTTTGAAAGATGCTCTTGATATTCAGCCGGGAGATGTTGAATCCCTGACAGGATACACCGATGAAACAGAAAAGGCTCTTGATGAAGCAAAGGCCGGCATTAAAAAAATTTTAGACGGAGCTCAGATGGTGGACTTGGAGCCACAAAATTCTCATATAAGAAAATTACAACACGAACTGGTCGAACAGTATAATCTCCAGAGTACATCAATCGGCGAAGAACCGAACAGACATTTGAGGATTGAAAGGTAAGCCAATGTACTTCCCCTCGCATTGATGGGTAGTCTGTAGGCTTACTTCCCAGAGTGCCGTTATTCCGGGTAAATGTGTCGGGTTAGTAGGTAAAACTTTCAAGTGTGCTGTCATTCAGAGGGCGTAAGCCCGAAGAATCCATGCAACTTTTACAAATATAGTTAATGTTGGGTGTCATCCAACCCACCTTCCTTACCTTGTGGAGCAAGCTCCACACTACTATTTTTATATTCTCAGTCACTCAGTCACCAGTAAAACACCTCCCCATTGACTAAACAATATAAAGAAAATATTAAACTTTTTTAGCGAGTGTATAAATTACACTCGCTAAATTGATTTCTGTAATTGGGTTTTAGCATTTTTATATATTTTTTATCCCTCAACGTCACTGCTCACTTGCGTTGACAAGAAATTTCATTTGTGTTGCAATATTGGTATAGCCGTACTTAAAAAAGGAGATTTTAATATGACAACGAAAACAAAAAAGAACGTTGAATCTTTGGAAAAATCTCTAAATGCATCAAATGTAGTTGAAACACTTGATCAGTTAGAAGGTTTGATTTCAAGAGTCAGCAAAGCACAAAAGATTTTCGCAACTTTCTCTCAGGAAAAAGTTGATGCAATCTTTAAAGCCGCAGCCGCTGCTGCAGATAAAGCACGTATTCCTCTTGCAAGAATGGCTGTTGAAGAAACAGGCATGGGCATTTTGGAAGATAAGATTATCAAAAACCACTTTGCATCAGAATACATTTATAACAAACACAAAAACGCAAAAACTTGCGGAATCATTAAAGAAGATAAAATTAACGGTATAAAAATCGTTGCAGAACCTTTGGGCGTGCTTGCAGGTATCGTTCCTACAACAAACCCTACTTCTACTGCAATATTCAAATCTTTAATTGCGCTTAAAACAAGAAACGCAATTATCTTCTCACCACACCCGAGAGCTAAAAAATGCACAATCGAAGCTGCTAAAATAGTTCTTGAAGCTGCTGTTAAAGCAGGTGCTCCGGAAGATATTATCGGATGGATTGATGTTCCTTCTATTGAACTTTCAAGCGCATTAATGCAGCACCCGTCAATCGCTTGCATCGTTGCAACCGGCGGACCGGGCATGGTTAAAGCCGCTTACTCATCCGGAAACCCTGCTTTAGGCGTAGGTCCTGGTAACGTTCCGGCTGTTATTGACGAAACTGCTGATATCAAAATGGCTGTTTCTTCAATTTTGATGTCAAAATCTTTCGATAACGGTATGATTTGTGCTTCTGAACAGTCAGTTATCGTTGTTGACAGCATTTATGAAGAAGTTAAGAATGAATTCTTATACAGAGGTGCTTACCTTGTTAACGATGATCAAAAACAAAAATTAATTGACCTTCCGCTTATTGATCCAAAGAGAGGAACTGCTCATCCTGACGTTGTTGGGCAAAAACCTCACAGAATTGCTGAACTTGCAGGTTTTGGTCACGAAGTTCCGGAAGATGCTAAGATTCTTCTTGTTGAAAGACCGGAAGTTGACTGGGAAGATCCGTTCTCAAGAGAAAAATTGTCTCCTGTATTAACAATGTACAGAGCTTCTGACTTTGAAGATGCTGCTGAAAAAGCTCATCACCTTGTAATCAGAGGCGGTGCAGGACACACTTCCGTTCTCTACACTGATGAACGTAAAAAAGACAGAATTGATAAATATGCAGAAATGATGCCAACCTGCAGAGTTTTAATCAACTCACCATCATCACAGGGCGGTATCGGTGACTTATACAACTTTAGACTTGAACCGTCACTTTCACTCGGCTGCGGTTCCTGGGGTAAAAACGCTGTTTCAGGTAACATCGGCGTTGAAAACTTACTGAACTACAAGACTGTTGCTGAAAGGAGAGAAAATATGTTATGGTTCAAAGTTCCTGCTAAAGTTTACTTCAAGAGAGGCGCTGTTGATTTAGCACTCAGAGAACTTGCAGGTAAAAAACGTGCATTTATCGTAACCGACAGATTCTTGTTCAATTCAGGTGCTGTAAATGCTATCACTAACGTACTTGATGAAATCGGTATTGA
>CALUVI010000020.1 GCA_944324185.1 Candidatus Gastranaerophilales bacterium
GATTAGGTATTCAGGCATTTGAACCTAAATTGGTTGAAGGTCGTGCAATTCAGCTTCACCCGCTTGTATGTACAGCATTCAACGCTGACTTCGACGGTGACCAAATGGCTGTTCACGTTCCGCTTTCAATTGAAGCTCAAACTGAGGCAAGAATGCTTATGCTTGCAACCAATAATATATTGGCTCCTGCAAACGGCAAACCGATTATTACACACTCACAAGATATGGTTCTCGGTCTTTACTATTTAACAATTTTGAAAGACCCTGAACAGGAAGTTAAAGGTTACTTCTACAGCTTTGATGATGCTATTGCTGCACTTGAAGCTAAGGTAATTTCTCTTCATGACAAAATTGTGGTACGTGATGAAAAAGGTAAGAGAATAGAAACTACTGTTGGTAGAATTATATTCAATGAAGCCGTAAGAAAAGCATTAGCTTAATCAAATTATTTAAAAAATAATAGAGAAATTGAGGAATATATAAATATGGAAAATACTTATACACATGCAAAAACTCACACTCTTGAGTTCATTAACAAACAAATGGACAAAAAGGGCTTGAATAAGTTGCTTGCTCAGATTTATCTTGAATTCGGCGGTGCTAAAACTGCAGAACTTGCAGACACTCTTAAGAATTTGGGTTATAAATATGCAACAAAATCAGGTGTAACAATTTCTATTGCTGACCTTACAGTTCCTGAATCAAAGAAGGAATTGCTAAAAGAAGCTGAAGCTGAAATTGAAAAATCTACAAACAGATACTTAAAAGGTGAAATTACAGAAGTTGAAAGATATACCAAGGTTATTGACACCTGGTCTGAAACAACCGCAAGATTAACAGAACAGGTTGTTGAAAACTTTGATAAATTGAACCCGGTATATATGATGGCATTCTCAGGTGCAAGAGGTAACTTATCTCAGGTATCTCAGTTGGTTGGTATGAGAGGCTTGATGGCTGACGCACAGGGGCAAATCGTTGACATGCCTATTACTTCAAACTTTAAAGAAGGTTTGTCAGTTACTGAGTATATCATTTCTTCATACGGTGCACGTAAAGGTCTGGTAGATACAGCTCTTAAGACTGCTGACTCAGGTTACTTAACAAGACGTCTTGTTGACGTGGCTCAGGATGTAATTATAAGAGACAAGGACTGCGGTACTGACAAGTGCATTAATATGAAGCCGATTTGTGACGGTGACAATGTCATTGTTCCGTTGATTGACAGATTGTTAGGCAGAACCGTTGCTCAGGATATTTACGATGAAGACGGCACAACATTGTTAGTAGCTAAAAATACTACAATGGACAGAAAAGATATTAAAAAGATTGCGCACTTGAACCTTCAGGAATTGAAAGTTCGTTCAGGTTTAACCTGCGGTCTTGAATATGGTGTTTGCCAGAAGTGCTACGGCTGGGCAATGACGACCCAGAAACTTGTTGATGTTGGTGAAGCTATCGGTATTATTGCAGCTCAGTCAATCGGTGAACCAGGTACACAGCTTACAATGAGAACTTTCCACACCGGCGGTGCTGTAGGTGTTAAAGAAGCTACAAAAGAAATTCACGCAACAGAAGCCGGTACTGTTGAATCTAAGCTCAAAACAAGAGAACTCAGAACCCGTCACGGTGATGTTGTAAGAGTTTCTATTTATGAAGCTGATATTGAAGTAAAAGGTGCTAAAAAATCAACAAAATACCATATTCCGGCAGGTGCAACCGTATTCTTTGAAGACGGCATGAAAGTTGAAAAGAACTTTAAGCTTGCTGAATTCAGACCGACAGCAAATGACTCTGGACGTCTAACTGAAAAAGCTACAAAAGATATTAATGCTGATATGTCAGGTATGGTATTATTTGAAGACTTTGTTGCCGATGAAAAGAAAGACAGACAGGGTAATATTTCAAGAACCGCTAACAAAAACGGTATTGTATGGATTATAGGCGGTGATGTTTATAACCTTCCTGGTGGTTCTAAGGTTCTTGTATCTGACGAGCAGAAAGTTAAAGCAGGTGATAAATTAGCTGAAACTATTATGATTTCAGAACACGGGGGAGAAGTCCGTTATTCTGAAGATTTAGTGGTAGAAGCAGTTAAATCCGGAAAGAACAAAATCAATAAAATTGTTCAAGGTAAGGAAATTACTATTGTAATTGCTTCATTAACTCCGGCAAATGCATCTTTTGAACAAACAAAGAAAGAGCAGTTATGGACAGTTAAGAAGACAGGAGAAAAATATATTGTTAAAGCTCCGATTGATACAACTGTTGAAAACGGTATGATTATTGCTGAACTTGTTGATGACGAGTGCTCAGTATCTTCATCAGGTGAAATCAAATACGTTGATGTAGAAGTTGATGAAAATCAAATAGTTACAAAACCCGGTAATATTGTATTTGTTCCGGAAGAAGTTCACCAGATTAATAAAGACTCTTCATTGAAGATGGTTGATAACGGAACTTTTGTTACAGCAGGTACAGAAGTCGTAAAAGACGTATACTGCCACATCGACGGTATTGTTGAATTCAAGGAATTTAATGAAGTTATACACGAAGTAACAATCAGACCAGGTGAAGTCCATACTTTATCAAGTGTTTCAGAACTTAAAGTTGAAGAGGGTTCTGTTGTAGAAGCCGGTACAACTATTGCTAAAGGTATTAAGGCTAATGAAACTTCTATTGTTACAATAATGGAAATGGATTTTGACGATCTTGATATTGATGATCTTGATGAAGAAATCGATACATCTGCTTTAGAGGAAGAATCTTTGGAGGATAAACCAATCCAGATTCTTGTAAGACCTGTTCAGCCGATGTTCATTGACCAGAGAGATGTTTCTATCAAATTCAATACAACAGATGAACTTATCAACATTGTTCCTGTAACACAATTACAGTACAAAGACGGTGCAAGAGTAAGAAACCTTGACGGTGCAACTCTTACAAGAACAAGTTTAGTTCTTCAAATGCAAGGATACTTATCTCACCTTAAAGGTCTCGTAGAATTAGATGAAAAAGGCGAGTTAAAGATTGTTGTATTGGAAACATTGATTGTAAGAAGAGAATTGGAAGGCAATTCTAAGCTTAACAGTTCGCTTCAAACAGAACTCCTTGTTGATAATGGTCAGGTAATTGATCCTAAGACACCTATTGCTAAGACGGAAGTTCTGGCATTGAATGACGGTGTTGCATCAATTAAGGGTGATGTAAGCGAGTCAAGAAGATTACTTTTGAACTGCGAAAACTTTGAAACGGTAATCAATACTAAATCAAAACCGTCTGTTAAGAAAGGCGACTTTATTAAACTTGATTCTCAGCTTGCTGAATCAGGCGAAGTTGCAACAGTTTCAGGTAAGATTATTGATGTAACTTCAAAATCAGTAACTATCAGAAACGGACGTCCGTACTTAATCAGCCCGTGTACAATGTTGCAGGTTGAAGAAGGCTCTCTGGTACTCAGAGGTGATATGCTTGCAACTCTCGTATTTGAAAGAGAAAAAACAGGTGATATCGTTCAAGGTTTGCCGAGAGTTGAAGAACTTCTTGAAGCAAGAAAACCGAAAGACTGTGCTATTTTGGCCGAAACTGACGGTGTTGCGGAAATTGAAATTGAGGATGAAGTTCCGAGATTGTTCCTCGTAACAGAAGGCGGAAGCAGAACTGAAATCAAATTTGCAATTGATGCAAGTATTGTTGTTCAGAATAAGCAAAAAATCAAAAAAGGTCAGCCTTTAACAAGCGGTCCTTTGAATCCGCACGATGTTATCAGACTTTGCGGTCCTGAAGAAGCTCAGCAGTATCTGGTAGACGAAGTTCAGCGTGTTTACCGCTCACAAGGTGTTGAAATTGCCGATAAACATATTGAAATTATCGTACGTCAGATGACAAAGAAAGTAAGAGTAATTGATTCAGGTGATACAAATCTCTTACCGGGCGAGCTTGTTGAAGTTCAGGTATTTGAAAACGAAAACAAAGCTGTAAGAGAACATGAAGGGCAGGAAGCAACCTGCGAATATATGCTTCTCGGTATAACAAAGGCATCTTTGAATACTGAAAGCTTCATCTCAGCCGCTTCATTCCAGGAAACTACAAGAATTCTGACAGAAGCAGCTGTAGAAGGTAAAAAAGACCTGTTAAGAGGTTTGAAAGAAAACGTTATTATCGGTCGTTTAATACCTGCAGGTACAGGTTTCCATCATTTGACTTACGCAAGTGAAGAACGCGACAGAGAAGCTCAAAAGCGTGCTGCACAGCGTAATCAGGCAAGAAAACCTGCTGCAATTCTGGAGGAAATCGAAGGAATGTTCGGCGCTCCGGAATTAGGCACTGATGACAGTAATAGTTCAAACTAGAATATATTAAGAGAGATATAGCAGGATGGTAATAATGCCATCCTGCTTTTTTATTTGATTCATAAGGAAAATCGATTGAATCTCCCCATTTTTAACCCTAAGTTACGAAAAGGTTTACAATATCCTCTGTTTGTAGTAGTTTTATATATGTAAAAGTATTGAAAAAGAGGATTTATAAATGAAAACAACTATTGAAAAACAACCTGAAAATGTAGTAAAGGTTGATATTGAAATTCCTGCTAAAGATGCGGTTAATTATTACAATAATGCAGCAAAAAGACTTGCGCAGTATGTAAATATCCCGGGGTTTAGAAAAGGAAAAGCTCCCAGAAATATTGTTGAGCAAAATATAGGTGAGGACAGAATTAAACACGAAGCTTTAGAGAACGCTCTTCCGAAAATTTTTTCTGATGTAATTAAGGAAAATGATTTTGATGTTGTTGCGCAGCCATACGTTGAATCTTATGACTACAAAATCGGCGAAGACTTAAAAATCGTTGCAAAGATAGAATTAAGACCTGAAGTTACTTTAGGCGAGTACAAAGGTTTGACTATTGAAGTTGATGAATACAAGACTCCGGAAGATGCACTTCAAAAATCTATAGATGGTTTGTTGGAGCAGCACGCAACTACTGTTGTTGTAACTGACAGAAAAACTCAGGCAACTGATACTGTTGTTTTCGATTTTGAAGGGTTCTCTAACGGAGAAAAGATTGAGCACGGAGACGCTAAAAACTATACTTTAGACCTTGCGCATTCAAGCTTTATTCCTGGTTTTGCCGAGCAGCTTGTTGACAGAACTTTAGGTGAAGAATTTGAAATCAATGTTACTTTCCCTGAAGAATATCACGAAAAGAAACTTGCAGGTCAGCCGGCAGTTTTCAAGTGCAAAATTAATGAAATTAAATCAAAGGTTTTGCCGGAATTGACAGATGAATTTGTACAAAAAATCGGACCATTTAAAACTGTTGATGATTTGAAAGCTGATATCCAAAAATATCTTGATACGCAAAAGGCTGATATTGACAGAGTGAATTCTGAAAAAGCAATTTTTGAAAAAGTTACAGGTGATGCAAAAGTCGATATTCAGCAGTCAATGATAGACAGAGAAGCTGACCAGCTTGTAGAAGAATACAAACAGAAGCTTGCTATGCAGGGATTTAGCTGGGAGCAGGCAGTGCAGGCTCAAGGATATGATGAAATTATGAAGAGTCTTAAAGAAGATGCGGCAGTTAGAGTTAAAAACTCACTTGTAATTGATAAAATTGCTAAAGAAGAAAAAATTGTAGTATCTCAGGCAGAGTTTGGAGCTAAGCTTTCTGAATTAAGCAGAATGTACCAGATAGACGCTAATACTCTTGTAAAACAATTGTCACAGACTCCGGGAGTATTCAATGCTATTTCACATCAGGCTTTGAATGAAAAAGTCACTAAATTTTTAGCAGATAATAATACTGTTAAATTGAAATAATTTATCATCAAGAAAAAATGCGGGCTGAATTTTCAGCCCGCATTTTTTATGCTAATTAAAAAGCTTGTTGTACAATTCAGAATATGTGTCAACTACAATACAATCTTTTGCAAAATTTTCAGGAGTTACATTGAGTACGGTTGAATTCTCTTTGACAGCATAAACCGGTTTTTCAAGTTTTGTCATCTCAAGAACAGGAATAGAGCCGGTTGAATTATAAGGAATAATAAGATAGTCAAGATTGTCAATACTTATGCCGCCACTCATAGAAAATTTCGGCGCCTGAGCAAGCCCGAGAAGAATGCAAGGAAGAAAGGTCGGGGTTATGTATTCTGCTGAGCATCTGGAATCGACGATTTCCGTACTTATTGTTATATCATCAAAAGCCGGAGCGTGAGCGCAGGGAATATTAAATTCTTTAGAAATATAATGCGATATAATTGCTTCTACGCCGCCTACAGGGTCAACACCTATTCCGTTTGCATAATCCTCGCCCTGCTCGTCAGGGAATCTGCAGACTATTGCAATAGCCTCTGCCCCCTTTTTTATTAAATTTTCTGCTGCAATTTTAAGCGTTGTCAAATTTTTAACATTTCCCGCTGAAGCGCCGGATTTATCAACAAAAAATTCTACTCCGACTTCTTCGTCTGTTATTTCATAGCCCGCTATATTTGTACCGTAAACGGTTTTTACTGCATTTATAGTGTTTATATGAACATTTAAAACAGGTTTTGTAACAGCTTTATCAAAAATAATCCCGACTTTGTTATTTTCAGACGGAATTAAGTTTATTTTACCCTTGAAAAATTCATCAAGCGAATATCCTTCAACATAGAGCATATTTTCAGTAATACCAGAAAAACACGCTGCATTAACAACATTAGGATTTACAATCAAACGGCTTTTTCCGGCAAACTTTCTTGCCCAGAAGCTTGCATCCCCTGCAAACCCTCCTATTGAAGCTCCAATCCCTGTAGGTATAATAAAAGCGCCTGTATTCATAAGTTTTATTATAGTATGGACGGCTTAATATTGCAAAAAATTCTGCGCTGGTGTAAAATTATATGTATAATTTAAAGGTATAAGAGAGTAAATGGGTATAACAGATTTTTTTATTAATGTTTTTATAATATTATTTTTGCTTTTCGTTAATGCCTTTTTTGTAGCTGCGGAGTTTTCACTGGTAAAAGTGAGAAAGACCCGTTTAGAGCAGCTTTCAAACGAAGGTAACAAGAATGCAAAAAAAGCTTTAAAGCTTGTTAATGATGTAAACAGAATGCTTGCAGCCGCTCAATTAGGTGTAACAATTGCAAGTATCGCATTAGGTTGGGTTGCAGAGTCTACCATTGTTCAGATTATTGAGCCGGCTATAAACTTCTTTACGGCTTCATATAGCGTTATATCAGCTCATATGATAGCAGTACCGATATCATTCGTGTTAGTAACCTATTTCCACGTGCTTCTTGGCGAACAACTGCCAAAATGCATATCATTAAGACATCCGGAATCATTGTCTTTGATGATTGCAACACCAATGGATATATTTATAACTGTTTTGAAACCGTTTGTATTACTCCTTGAAGTATCAGGTAACAAAATTCTTGCGGCTTGTCATGCTAATTCTGAGGATGCGTCTCTTGTGCATTCTACGGAAGAGCTGGATATGCTCGTTGATGCAAGCTATAATGAAGGAGTTTTGAATGAAACAGAAGCAGAAATGCTTCATAATATGTTTAAATTCTCTGATTTGATGGCAAAACAGGTTATGATACCAAGAACAGATATGGTTTGTATTCCGAATGATATTTCCTATGAAGAACTTAATAAAACCGCAATGGAAAATCAGTATACAAGATACCCTGTTTACGAAGAAAATATTGATAAAATTTTAGGCTTTATCCACGTCAAAGACCTTTATACAATGAATATGACGAAGGAAAATTATTCAATCAACAAACTTATCAGACCGTTGATTCTTGTTCCGGAGACAATGACTTTAGATAATCTTATAATCGAATTTAAAAAACGCCACTGCCAGATTGCGGTTGTTATAGACGAGTTCGGCGGAACATCAGGGTTAATTACTCTGGAAGATGTTTTGGAAGAAATTATAGGAGATGTTCAGGACGAGTTTGATGAAGATGCTGAAGCCAATATAAAAGAAATTGGAGAAAATACATATATTGCAAACGGCATGATGCGCATTGACGAATTTGTAGAATTTTTCAGCCTGAGAGAGTCTCAATTTGAAGAAGATGACGTTGATACTATTGCCGGACTTGTGGTAAAGCTCCTCGGCAGGATTGCAGAAATCGGGGATACAGTTTCGTTTAACGGGTTAACATTTACCGTTAAAGAGATTGAAGGGGCAAGAATAACAAAATTACAAATTTATCGTGAACCGGTAGCCGAGGAAGAGAGTTCCGAAGAGGCTTAATTTTTTAGTAGAAATGAAATGAGCGGAACGCGCGCTGTCGCTCGATTAACGTATTTTCCCTCGCCCAATAATCGCGCCCACCTCCCAAGTTGGGGAGGTCGCAGGTGTGCGAACGTCAGTGAGCTACAGATGCGGGTGGGGTTCAGACAAAACTAATCCCATCTTAACCTTAACAATCGGGGAAGGAAGACACGCTGGCATTTGAATATTCACCCCCCTCCCTAACCCTCCCCGTTGGAGAGGGAACGCGCGAAGTCGTTCGATTAACGTATTTCTCCTCGCCCCTTGCGGGAGAGGGAGCAGATGTGCTTGAGCTGCGCGAAAGCTACAGATGCGGGTGAGGGGTTGAATATCATTCTAACAATCACCCATCCTAACCTGCTTGGTTGTCGGCAATAAACGAGTCTACGGACTTTGCTCACGCAAAGATCCTCCGCTCTCTGCCGACAATCCGCTTCCCTCAAAAGGGAAGGAACGTGCGCTGTCGTTTGAATATTCACCCCCACCCTAGCCCTCCCCGCTGGAGAGGGAATGCGCGTTGTCGTTCGATTAGCGCATTCTTCTCATCCGCAAGAGGTGAGGGGTGGTGCGTTGATTGTCAATCGACGCGCGCTTCAAGCCGGCAAGAAGCAATGCAGAGATTAAGCAAAATTATTACAATTTGTAAAAATTTATCATTTTTTTGAAATTATTACTTCAATCAAAACTTTATATAAATATAGTGTGTTATTAGTTAGTGTTGTAAGGATTTAAATATATGTCATCAGGATTAGCAATTACATCATTTATGCCTTCAATAGTTTCAAGCGGCATATTTTCTTCCAGAAGGGCTAATTCAGGTGCTGACGCTTTATCCGAAACCAATCCGTTTGTCGCTGCTATGAATATGGATATTGCAGGAGGTCAGGTTTTAAATGCCGCAAAAGGAGTATCCGCAATAGCTAAAGAGTCTACTAACGCACTCGCTGCCGGATTCACAAGCGCCGAAGAATCAATCAAGGCAATTGCAAAAGGGGATAAAGTTTTAAATGGCGTCGGGAAAGTTTTAAACTTTACTTCTAATTATATAAACCCGCTAATTATGGCAACCGGTGCCGTTAAAGTTTTAACTGCAGATGATAAAAAAGAAGCCGCTATTAGAGAGACTCTCGGACTTGGAACGATGTTTACGGCAGAAGCTGCTGCAAAAAGAATAATCGGTATGCCTGTTATAAAGAAAATCGACGGAAAACGTGTT
Organism: Candidatus Gastranaerophilales bacterium; assembly: GCA_944324185.1. Taxonomy (GTDB): domain Bacteria; phylum Cyanobacteriota; class Vampirovibrionia; order Gastranaerophilales; family Gastranaerophilaceae; genus CAG-196. The sequence continues at coordinate 9,495 of CALUVI010000020.1, forward strand.
GCTGTTGCTCGCGAAGCTCTTTATAAGAGAAATCCTTTTGTTGAAAAACAGGTCTCAGCACTCAAAGATTATTGCGCCACTAAAACATTCTTTAACAAATCACTTAAATTTTTACCGGGTATGCTTAAAGGTATAGGCTTTGTTTGTGCTTCAATTGGCGGGTACAAACTGGGAACCGTTCTTGCTGATGCTATTATCGGTGATAAAGATTAAATATTAACGCGTATTTGTAATTTTTCCGTTTTCTTTATATAGTGTTTGGAAAATTGATTGCGAACGTCTGTAATTGTTTATTGTTGCCTCCAGAGATGCATTAATCGTCCAGTATATTACCGGAATTGAAACAGTCACTGTCAAAACCGCAACTATTATGTGTTTTAATATGGTATTTATAACCTTAAAACGATGCTTGGTAATAGCTATATCATCCTGTTCCCGCAAAATCTTATTTATGAGATTTTTTCTCTCCTTAACGGTAAGACTGTCAATGAAATCAACGTTTTGCGGGTCAATATAAATAACATACTTAGAATACTTTACATTTCCGTCAAGAAAATCAAGGCTGTCATTATAATTCTTTTGTGCAGGTGTTAGTTTCCTCTCCGAAATATTTCCATTTGTCACCTGTTCTATACTCTCATCTGTTGTATCAGAAAAAGCAGCACTGCTTATTGTATTTTCAGCCTCTTCCTGTTTATCTTTCGCTCCGGCTTCTTTCTGTTTATTAAGCCGTGCTTTGTATTTTTTTATAAAATTATCATCAAAATTTTTGTCAAGATTGAATTCTTTTTTTTGATGCGGCTGCGGTGACGGAACATTCGCTGCAGGGCTTTCTGTTTCTTCTTTTGCAGAAGAAGGTTCTTCAAACAGAGTTGCATCATCATTTACATTAAAATCCGGATTGATTTTTTCTGCTTTGTTCTTTGCATTGAGGGATTGCGCATCCTGAGATAATTTCTGCTGCAGCTGATCAATCAACTCAGGAGAAATATCATCATTTAACGATGCCAATTCATTAATATCAATAGAATCCTTGTCATTAAAAATGTTCTTATCAGCCATGCATGACTCTCTTTTTTTTGTTTATAGTATGATTATATTATATATGAGTTTTAGTCATTAGGCAATCATAAGAGAGATTGAAATGTATCATATCGACAGGGACTGTTTAATTAATACAGTAAAAAATTTAAAGAATGCAAAGATACTTGTTGTAGGTGATTTGGCTCTTGATGAAATGGTTTACGGTGATACGGAGAGAATTTCAAGAGAAGCACCGGTGTTAATCTTGCAGCATACACATACTAAATATATTTTAGGCGGAGCTTCAAATGCTGCCCACAATGTTTCTACAATAAACGACGGTAAAGTTTGTGTAATTGGAGTTGTAGGCGACGATTATCAGGCAATGGATTTGAAGAATGCTTTTAAAGAAGCTAATATAGACTGTTCTTCGCTTGTTACGGATAAAGAACGTAAAACTATTACAAAAACCAGAATTTCAGGCTCCTGTTCGCATTCAATAACCCAGCAGATTGTTAGAATTGACAGACAGACAAATACCCCTCTATCTAAAGAAACAGAGGATAAATTAATCTGCCAAATAGAAAAACTGATGGGCGAATGTGATGCTGTTATTATTTCAGATTACCATGTAGGAACTCTTTCGGAAAGAGTTATAAGGGCTACGATAAGATCTGCCAATAATTTGCACAAAAAAGTTGTGGTTGACGCTCAGAAGAATCTGGATAAATATTACGGAATTACTTCTATGACTCCTAATCTTCCGGATACACAAAAACATGTAGGTTTTAAACTTGAAAATAAAGAGGATTTCTTAAAAGCTGCCAATATTTTACTTGAACAATCCGGGGCTGATTCTGTACTTATTACATGCGGTTCGGAAGGTATGGTTGTGGTTGATAACAACGGACATTATACTCACATCCCTGTTTTCAATAAGGCAGAAGTTTTTGATGTGACCGGTGCCGGTGATACCGTAACAGCACTTTATACGCTTGCTTTAGCAAGCGGCGCAACTCCTGTATATGCGGCAATTATAGGTAATATAGCTGCCGGTATTGTAATAAAGCAGTTTGGCTGTGCTACAACTACTATAGATGAAATTTTGAAGTCCATTCCGGACAACTTTAATGCAGATGAAGGAGAGTAATTGTGAAAAACTTATTCGGGAAATTTAATATTGTTGATTTTGTAATAGTTTTGGGTGTTATAATTGCTTTAATTGTCGGAGTTGCAACAACAAAGCATTTCCGACAGACTGCTGATAAGCAAATAGAAGCAACCTCTCCTATTACATTTCAAGTATTTTTAAGAGGTGTAACTGTTACAGGAGAAGAATTCCCAATAAAATCTCAGGATAAAACATTTATCACTATAAGAAATGTCCCTTATACAGAATTAAATGTTGTTAAGGTTACATCTCAGGCAAGGCAGACTGCGCTTGCTACTCCAAAAGTAAAAGAGCAGTATATTCTGATAAAAGATCCTGCACAGCCGGCAATATTTGATGCAATTATAACAATTACAGATAAGGCAAAAATTACAAAAGACGGCGCGGTTGTCGGCGGAAACAAAATAAAAATGGGACTTCCCGTAACTCTTGAAGGTGAAAGTTACAAGTTTAACGGTACAATTTCGGATGTAAGAGTTACAACAGAATCAGGCGTTGAAGATGTTGGCGCTAATAATTCAGTCGGGTAATCCTGCGGGGTGGATAAATGTTTTTAAATAACGTTTTATTTTCTTTGCAAAATTTATTTAAACCGCTGTATGAAAAAAGTTTTTTTCTTAAAACTATAGATTGGTTTATCGGCTTAAATATTTTTCTTGTAATATTTACTTCAACTGCCGCTAATTCTGATTTTATCGGCTATTTTGCTATTTTTGCAATTTTTCTTACAATTGTAAAACTTATTACAAAATCCGGCGAAAAATTTGAACTGACGAAGATAGATAAATTTTTACTTGTATATTTTATTTTTGTTGTAATAAGTGTAGCCGGCTCTACTCTTTTTTACTTGAGTTTAAAAGGCTTTTTTAAAACTCTTACTTACCTCGGGTTTTATGTGACCCTGGTTCATTATCTTAAAGATAATAAAGACAAGATAAAATACATTTTTGCGGCTTATGCTGTTTGTTTGTCTTTCGAAATAATTGCCGCTTTTTTGCAGAATTTTTCATCTGTAGGAGAGATTTCAGGCTGGCAGGATACTTCAAGATTAAATCCGGAAGAGGTTATGACAAGGGTTTACGGGACTTTAAAACCCTATAATCCGAATTTGTTCGGCGGTTATTTGATTGCTCTTCTCCCTTCATTTATTGCATTTCCTAAAAATTTCAGGATATGGTCTGTTTTAGGCTTCATTGGTACAATAGCGGCAATAATAATGACAGGCTGCAGAGGATCTTATATAGGTTTATTTTTTGAACTTATTGTTTTGGCTTTAATTACCTATAAACATCTTAAACCTGCACATAAAAAAGCTTTTATTACTTTAACAGGCGCCATTGCTGCATTTATTATGTTTGTAATTTTTTCAATATCTGCACTCAGAGCCAGAATATTTTCGATATTTGCAATGAGGGGTGACAGTTCAAACTCTTTCAGATTTAATGTTTATAATTCTTGTCTGGATATGTTTAAAGACAACTGGCTTCTTGGTATCGGTGTCGGAAACCAGAATTTCAGGGAAATTTACGGTTTATATATGAAAACAGGCTTTGACGCCCTTAGTGCTTATAATATTTATCTTGAAACTGCCGTCGAAAGCGGTATTTTTGCACTTATTGCATTTCTCGGGTTTATAATATTTTTGATAAATAAAGCGTTAAAAAATACAGAATCCGTTTACGTTTTATGTGCGCTAGTATCGATTACCGGAATTCTAATCCACGGCTTTGTAGATACGGTATTCTTCAGACCGCAGATTCAGTTTGTATTCTGGACAATGGCTGCAATTATAAGGAGTTTAGATGGTTGTAGAGAGAATTAAATTTTTGCGGGAAGAGTTAAACAAACTCGGATATAATTACTACGTATTGGATAACCCTCTGGTGAGTGATTTTGAGTACGATAAACTTTTCTCAGAATTGAAAGAATTGGAAGCAGAGCATCCCGAACTCATTACACCTGACAGTCCGACTCAAAGAGTAGGCGGAATAAGTACAGGCTTTGAAGAAGTCAAACATAAGTACCGGTTATACAGTCTTGACAATACTTACAGCTATGATGAGTTAAGAAAGTGGTATGAACGCGTTGAAAAAGAATGCGGGAATAATGTAAAACTTGTATGTGAGCTTAAAATAGACGGGCTTGCAATAGCGCTAACTTATCATGACGGATTTTTTGTAAAAGGCGCAACGCGTGGTGACGGGATTATCGGTGAAGAAATTACACAAAACCTTAAAACTATAAAAGCAATTCCGCTTAAATTATTTGAGAAGGCTGATATAGAAGTCAGAGGTGAAATTTATATGCCAAAGACCTCTTTTGAAAAACTGAATGAAGAAAATTTAAAAAACGGTGAAAAGCCTTTTGCAAACCCGAGAAATGCTGCTGCCGGCTCTTTGAGACAATTAGACAGTACAATTACCGCAAAACGGGATTTGTCAATGTTTACTTATACAGCAATAGTGGAAAAAGCTGATTATATGCCGGAGTCTCACTGGGAAAGCCTGCAATATATTAAAAAATTAGGATTTAAAACAAATCCTAATATAAGGCTTGTTGATAATATTGAAGGCGCCATAGATTTTTGTAAAGAGTGGGAAACAAAGCGTTTTGACTTGGATTATGCAACTGATGGTGTTGTAATAAAGGTGGATTCTTTGGCTTGTCAAGGAGAAATGGGATTTACTGCCCGTGCGCCAAAGTGGGCAACGGCGTTCAAGTTTCCGCCGGAAGAAATTTCAACAAAACTTCTTAAAATAGAAACAGGAGTCGGTAAAACCGGTGCAGTTACTCCGGTTGCAGTATTAGAGCCTGTACTTTTAGCCGGAAGCACGGTTTCAAGAGCAAGTCTGCATAATTTTGACGAGATAAAAAGACTTGATATTAGAGTCGGAGACAGGGTTTTGATTAAAAAGGCAGCGGAGATTATTCCTAAAGTAATCAAAGTGGTCGAGACTCCGGAGCATGATAATTTGCCGGTTTATATTCCGCCTCAAACCTGTCCTGAATGTGATTCTCCTCTAATTACACGAGAAGGAGAAGTAAATTTATACTGCTCAAACGAGAATTGCCCGTCTGTTATCAAGGCAAAATTGGAGTACTGGGTTTCTAAAGAAGCTATGGATATTGATTTTATCGGACCTTCGGTTATTGAGCAGTTATATTCTCTTAATCTTGTAAAATCGCCTGTAGATTTTTATAAATTAACTATTGAAGATTTCTTAAAACTGGAACTTGTTAAGGATAAATCGGCTTCAAATATGTATAATTCAATTCAGGAGAGCAAATCAAGACCGTTATCCCGTTTTGTAACCGCTCTTTCTATAAGACATGTCGGCAAAGAAACGGCTGATATTATTATAAATGAATTCCCGTCAATAGAAGCTTTACAAAATGCTTCTGTAGAAGAATTATCAAATATAGAAGGAATCGGGGAAAAAATTGCCAAAAGCGTTTATGAATATTTCCACAATACGCAGAATATAGAAATGCTCAAAGAATTTGAGACTTTAGGGTTTAATTTTGAACATAATGCACCTGTTAAGACAAATGAACTTGAGGGAAAAACATTTGTATTAACCGGAACCTTAAGCAGCATGACGCGTGATGAAGCAGGTGACAGAATAAAAATGATGGGGGGGAAAGTTTCATCTTCTGTTTCTAAAAAGACCTCTTATGTAGTAGCAGGCGAAAATCCGGGCTCAAAATTAGACAAAGCACAAAATTTAGGTGTTATAATATTGAATGAGGATGAGTTTTTAAAACTTATTAACCCAAAAGTGTAAAGCTCTATGAGCTAAGTTTACAAGAGGTTTTGATGAAAAAGAATTTGAATGTTATACAGATTAGAGGCATAAAAGGCATAATAATACTGGGGCTTGTATTATGCTGTCTTTCGGTAGGTTTTATAGCATTTCCGGGATGGGTTGCGATGCAGGTGTGGAATTTCATTGCCGGCTGTTTTAACAATATTCCCGCAATAGGGGTATTGCAGGGTATATTATTGTGGGGGATTATAATAGCTTCATATTTCACTTTCAAAAAAAACAGAATTGTAGTATGTGTAAAGACTCCTAAAGGGCTTAATGAAGAAGAATTAAGAGCGATTTTTGCCGATTTGAAAAAACAGGGCGAAAAAGATAAAATTGCGAAAACAATGTTAAAAGCAAGAGAAACAGAACTAAAAATACTTGAAGATAAATCAGATTTACAAATAAATGACCAACAGACCGATGAACTGAATAAACATCAGAATTTATAGTTGAAAAAGTGTATATAACACGGACAATATTCCGTTAATTATTACTAATCATTACAAAAAAAAGTTTGCCAAGAGATTGATGGCAAACATTAAATAAACACGAGGATATTAAGAGAGAGTATAAAAAGAAACTTGTTTTCGAGCTTCAGAATTATTTTTCTTAAGACTCATTTTTGTTTTTGTTTTTTATCTTACTTATTTATCCCTTACATTTATATAAAGTATTTTTCTTTTGAAAAATTGCCTTTTTTAAACAAAATTTTACAAAGCTTAAAACATTATTAATAGTGGATTTAAGGAGTATATAAAAGATAAATACTTGTATTATCAGTGAACTCTCTTATTGCTTTACACAGTTGTTTTTTATGTTAGAATGTAAGTATAGAAAGAGGGATAGAGGAGAAGGATTTTGGCTCAACAGAATATGTTTTCAGACGGTAAAATTGTACCTGTTAATATAAGAGAAGAAATGAAAAAGTGCTATATTGATTATGCAATGAGTGTAATCGTAGGTCGAGCGCTTCCTGATGTAAGAGATGGTCTAAAGCCGGTTCACAGACGTATTTTATACGCTATGAATGAACTCGGAATGACTCCTGATAAGCCGTTTAAGAAATGCGCCCGTATTGTTGGTGAAGTTCTCGGTAAATACCACCCGCATGGCGACAGGTCTGTTTATGAAGCACTGGTTCGTCTTGCTCAGGACTTTAACACCCGATATCTTGTTGTTGACGGGCATGGAAACTTTGGTTCAGTTGACGGTGACGGTGCTGCCGCTATGCGTTATACAGAAGCCAGAATGCACAAAATCACAACTTCCATGCTTGCAGATATTGATTGTGAAACAGTTGAATTTGAACCGAACTTTGACGGTTCTTTAGAAGAACCGTCCGTACTTCCGGTAAGACTCCCGATGCTATTGTTAAACGGCTCTTCCGGCATTGCGGTCGGTATGGCAACAAATATCCCGCCTCACAACTTAAGAGAAGTTGTTGACGGAACTATTGCTCTTATTGACAATCCTCAAATCACAGTTGCAGGGTTGATGGAATACATTAAAGGTCCTGATTTTCCTACTGCTGCAACAATTGTCGGATTAAATGACATCAAGCAGGCTTATGAGACAGGAAGAGGTTCTATCAAGATGTCTGCAGTTGCAACGATTGAAGAGATTCCGGGCGGCGCCGGCAGGCAGACCAGAACGGCAATTATTGTCACGGAAATTCCTTATCAGGTTAACAAATCTATGCTTATCCAAAAAATAGCAGATTTGGTTAAAGAACAGAAGATTAACGGAATTTCCGACATAAGAGATGAATCCGACAGAGAAGGCATGCGCATCGTTATTGAATTAAAACGTGATGCAAAGCCGGAAGTTGTTAAAAACAACCTGTTTAAATATACCCAGCTTGCTACAACATTTGGTGTAAACATGGTTACACTATGCGGAAAGCAGCCGAGACTTTTGAATCTTTATGAAGTCTTAAACGAGTTTGTTGAACACAGAGTTGAAATTGTTACAAGAAGAACAATTTACTTCTTGAAGAAAGCAAAAATTAGAGCTCATATTTTAGCAGGTTTGTTGATTGCTTTAGGGTCATTAGATGAAGTCATTGAACTCATCAAAAAATCCAAAACAACAGATGATGCAAGAGTCGGATTGATGAGCAGATTCGGGCTTGATGTTGATCAGGCAAATGCAATCCTTGAAATGCAATTGAGAAGATTAACAGGATTAGAGCAGGATAAGATTAAGAACGAATACGATGAACTTCTTAAGAAAATTTCTGAATACGAAGAAATCCTCGCTGACAGACAAAAAGTTCTGGATATAATCAAAGCTGAACTTCTTGAAGACAAAGAAAAATACGGCGACGACAGAAAGACTCAAATTGTACCTGAACAGGGTGAAGTTACAATAGAAGATTTGACTCCGAATACGCCGATGGCTGTATTTATTACACATCAGGGATATCTAAAGAGAATTGCACTGGATACATTTGAACGCCAAAACCGGGCAACACGCGGTAAAGCAGGCATGAAAACCAAGGATGATGATGATATCCAGCACTTTTTTACTGCAATGATGCATGATAAAGTGTTGTTCTTCTCTTCAAAGGGTATTGTATACAGCTTGAATGTATACGACTTCCCGGAAGGCGGCAGACAATCCAAAGGACTTCCGATTGTAAATGTTCTTCCTATTGAACAGGGAGAAACTATTACAGCAGTTGTTCCGGTAAGCAATTTCTCACATGACCTGAATCTTATTATGCTGACTCAAAAGGGATTTATAAAGAGAATTGAACTTGATAATTTTGCAAGTATAAGAAGAAGCGGTATTATTGCAATATCCCTTGAAGAAGGTGACAGATTAAACTGGGTAAAACTTGCAAAAGCGAATGATGAAATTATAATCGGAACTTCCTGCGGTATGGCAATCAGATTCCCGATTGAAGATTTAAGACCGCTGGGCAGAAGCGCAAGAGGTGTTACTTCTATGAAATTACGTGCTGCCGATACAATTATCGGATGTGACATTGTTCCGAAAAATTATGATGCGGATTTGCTGGTTGTAACTTCTGACGGATTTGGTAAACGTACAAAATTATCAGAATTCAGAACCCAGAACAGAGGCGGTATAGGACTTATTGCAACCAAATTTAAGTCAAATATGTCAAGATTAGTTGCTTTAACTATTGTAGAAGAAAGTGACGAGATTATGCTTGTTACTGCAAACGGCATTGTAACGAGAATAAAAGCTGGTGATATATCCTGTCAGGGCAGACCTGCAACAGGAGTCAGAGCACAAAATCTCATAGACAATGATACAGTTGTTTCAGTAAACAAAATAGTAAATACCGACAAAGACGATAATGATGTACCTCCATCCGGCGGATGCAGTGTCTCAGATATGACAGAAGGCGAGCAAACATCAATAATAGGAACATATGAAGTTTAAGAGTTAATTATGATAAACTATATAAAAGATGAATTCGAAAAAATTTCTCAGAACTTTAAACAGTTGACAGAGCTTGCGCCGGTAATAAATCAAGCTGCAGAAGTATGTATTGAAGCCTTCAAGAATGGCAACAAAGTTTTGTTTTGCGGAAACGGAGGGTCTGCATCCGACTCACAACACCTTGCGGCAGAGCTTGTATGTAAATATAAAAAAGAGCGCGCCGCATTGAATGCAATTGCGCTAGTTACAAACACATCTGTTTTAACTGCAGCAGCTAATGACCTTGCTTTTGATTATATATTTGAACGTCAGGTTGAAGCGCTCGGAAAGCAGGGAGATGTATTGTTTGCACTTTCTACAAGCGGAAAAAGTATTAATGTTATAAGAGCAGTTGAAAGAGCGAAAGAATTAGGGCTGAAAACAATTGCCTTAACCGGCTCAACGGGCGGTTCGGTTAAATACAAAGCTGATATTACAATTCAAACACCTTCTGATATTACTAATAATATTCAGGAAATGCATATTGCAATCGGACATATTATTTGTGATATTATTGAAAGAGAAATGTTTAAATAAATAAAAATTTAAAGATTTATACACTACAGAGGAGAAATATAAAATGAACAGGTTTCAAAGAGTGAAAACCAAGATTGTTGCTACGCTCGGACCGGCAACATCAAGTTATGAAATGATTAAACAACTGGTAGATGCAGGCGCATCAATGTTCCGTCTGAATACTTCTCACGGAAGCGAAGAAGGACATGCTGCAAATATCGAAACAATAAGAAAGATTTCTAAAGAAAGCGGTAAATATATTCCGATTCTCGTTGATTTACAGGGACCTAAAATCAGAGTCGGAAATATAAAAGAGCCGGTTGAAATTAAAGAAGGTCAGGAAATTATTCTGGAAGCAACCGATGATATTAATAATCCTGCAGTTATTCCTGTTGATTATGAAGGAATTGCGGACGATGTTAAGCCCGGAGATAAGGTTTTGCTTGATGACGGAAACGTAGGACTGCAGGTTCTGGAAGTTAAAAACCATCAGGTTCATGCAAAAGTTCTTTACGGCAAAGTTATTAAACCGAGAAAGGGGATTAACCTTCCTGGTTCAACTGCAAGCTTAAGCGCTGTAACAGAAAGAGATGTTGAATTTATAAGATTTGCAGTAGAATATGATGCAGATTATATTGCACTTTCATTCGTAAGAGAAGCAAGAGACATTGAACTTGCTAAGAAATACATTAAAGACTTTGGCGGCAACATTCCGGTTATTGCAAAAATTGAAAAACCTCAAGCTGTTGAAAAACTTGAAGAAATCCTTAAAGTTGCAGACGGAATAATGGTTGCAAGAGGAGATTTAGGTATTGAAATGTCTCCTGAAGAAGTTCCTATTGTCCAGAAATATATCGTAGACCAGACAATAAGAGAACGTAAAGTTTGTATAGTTGCAACCCAGATGCTTGAATCAATGATTGAAAATCCTATTCCTACAAGAGCTGAGGCAAGCGATGTTGCTAACGCAATTCTGGACGGAACTGACGCAATTATGCTTTCCGGTGAAACCGCAATGGGCAAACATCCGGTAGATGCCGTCAGAATGATGAGAAAGATTGCTTCTAATGTTGAAGATTGCAACTTCTGTCTTTCTAATCTTGATTTAGAGATGAATGACAAGTATGAGCTTTCACCACAGGCAATTTCAAATGCTGCTGTTAAAATGGCTGAAGATTTGCACGCTAAAGCTATTATGGCATTCACTCATACCGGCTACACGCCGAAACTTCTTTCCAAATTGAGACCGACTGTTCCTATCATTGCAATTTCTGATATGGAATCAACCTGCAGAAGACTGTCTCTTTACTGGGATATCTTTGCTGACTTCAAAGAATGGGATACGGTTCTGGATGCAGACTTACTTGAAAAAATTGATGAATACATACTTTCTCACACGGATTTCAAAAAAGGCGAAAGAATTATCATTATCGGTTCTATCCCTAAACTGATTACAGGAAGAACAAACTTCATAAGAGTTCATAGAATCGGCGCTCCGTTGGAAAGATAAATTGAAAGTAAAAAAACAACCGGTTTTTAGTTACAAAACCGGTTGTTTTTTATATTTTGAAATATTATTTTAGAATATTATTAGTTTCTCAAACACGCTCCCGGCTCCGCCTCCCGCTATCGTTTCGAAACCAATAATATTCTAAACTTCATTATGCAATATTCACAAATTAAATTATTTTATAAATCAAATAATAGATTATAGAAGAAAGTATCATACAAGCAGGTATAGTAAGCACCCAGGCTGTAACGATATTTCCGACTATTCTCCACTTAACGGCATGAGCGTGGAAAGTAGAGCCGACACCCATTATTGCAGTTGATATAACATGAGTTGTACTTAAAGGTATACCAAAATGCGATGCGGTTAAAATCAATCCAGCTGCTGAAGTTTCTGCCGCAAAACCGTGAATAGGTTTTAATTTAATAATTTTATGCCCCATTGTTTTGATGATTTTCCAGCCGCCGTTCATCGTTCCTGCTGCCATCATGAGTGCACAAATTATAATTACAAACAGTGGAATCTCAAAATCACCGTTAGGACCTTTATGCAAAACGCCGCCGGCAAGAAGCGCCAGAGTAATTATACCCATTGTTTTTTGTGCATCGTTTGAACCATGGCTCAATGCCATTAAACCGGACGAAAGCAGTTGAAGTTTTCTAAAACGTTTGTTAATTCTCTGCGGATTAAAACGATACAAAAGCCTGAACAAAAACAGCATAAACGAAAATCCGACACAAAAACCTAAAAGCGGGGATGTAAACATTGGTATAATAACTTTATCTATAAGTGTCGAAAAATGGACTGCACTTACGCCTGCTTTTACAATAGTTGCCCCCAGAAGCCCGCCTATCAAAGCGTGAGAAGAACTTGAAGGCAAACCTAAGTACCAGGTTAAAAGATTCCACAGTACAGCAGCAAGAAGTGCGCAGAAGATAACCGTTAATGTAATCATCTCAGAATTTACAATACCTGAACCTATTGTTTTTGCAACATGTGTTCCAGTTAAAGCTCCTATAAATTCAAGGCTTGCCCCAAAAAGAACGGCATGTCTCGGGGATAAAACTTTTGTTGATACAACTGTCGCAATTGCATTGGCACAATCGTGAAACCCGTTTATAAATTCAAAAATAAGTGCTATTGCTACTACAGCTATTAATAATAAAATCGTTATCATAATTTCCAGCCTAACTCTGTTTCAAAGCAACATTTAAAATCGTATCAGAAATGTGATAGCAGGTATCAAGAGAGTTTTCAATATCTTTATAAATATCTCTCAGTTTGATAACCTCAAGTGCATCATATTTGCCGGAGAATAAATCTGAAATTGCTTTTCTATGAACTCCGTCGCCATAAGTTTCAAGTTCTTTCATTTCTATATTCAATTTTGTTATTAATTCAACATCGCTGACTTTCTTAAGACATTTAATGATTTCACCCAGTTTGCAGGATGCCTTAACCAAAATAGAAGCCTGCTCTTTCATTTCATCCGTACACTCTTTCAATTTGTATACATCTAAGTTTAAGCAGGCTTTTCCGATTTTTTTATTAATTTTATATAAGTTAACAGCTATATATTGAATATCTTCACGTTCAAGCGGTGTAATAAAACTTTTATTCAATTGTTTTAGCGTTAATTTCAAAGATAAAGAACCTTTTTTCTTTGCTTTCAGAACATTTTCTTTTTTCTCTTCGTTAAGTCCGGATTCTATAATTTCTAAATATAATTTTGCAGTTTCAATACAAAGTTCCGCACTGTTCTGGAATAATGTAAAAAACATTTTATCCTCCGGCGGCATGATATATGACATTAAATTAAATTTTGGCATACTTGCCCTCCTTTTAACCATACACGTACAGTGTACACAAAAAAAAGACGTTAATAAAGAGATAATTAACAAAATGTAATATACTGTTTTTATGCTAAAATTATAAATATGAAGAGAATATTAATAACAGGCGGTGCCGGCTTTATAGGGTCACACTTATGCAAAAGATTACTAAATGAAGGGAATTATGTAATTTGCCTTGACAACTTTTTTACAGGCAGGAAAAGAAATATTGAAACTTTGCTTCCAAACCCGAATTTTGAACTGGTTGAACACGATATCATTGAGCCGATTGATATTAGAGTTGATGAAATATATAATCTTGCCTGCCCTGCAAGTCCGCCGCATTATCAATATGATCCGATAAAAACAATGAAAACCTCTGTTATCGGAATAATCAATATGCTTGAACTTGCAGAAAAATATAATGCAAAAATTCTGCAGGCATCCACAAGCGAAGTCTACGGCGACCCTCTGGTCCATCCGCAGGTTGAAACATACTGGGGTAATGTAAACCCTATAGGAATCAGAAGCTGTTATGACGAAGGAAAACGCTGCGCGGAAACTTTGATAACAGATTACAGGAGACAAAAAAATATTGATACGAAAATTGTAAGAATATTTAATACATACGGTCCGAATATGGCTCCTGACGACGGCAGAGTTGTTTCTAATTTTATTTTACAGGCACTTAACGGCATGGATATAACAATATACGGAGAAGGAGAACAAACCCGCTCATTTTGCTATGTAGATGACCTTGTTGACGGACTTATTAAAATGATGAACTCAAATCTGTCAGGTCCGGTTAATCTGGGTAATCCGTCGGAAAGAACCATTAAAGATTTTGCGAAACTAATTCTTGAATTTACAAAATCTGATTCTAAAATCTCATATAAACCTCTGCCTTCTGACGATCCTTCCAAACGCCGTCCGGATATAACATTAGCTAAAACAGGGCTTGACTGGGAGCCTAAAATTGATATTTTTGAAGGTTTAAAAAATACAGTTGAGTATTTCAAAACTTTAGTTGACTAAATTTTTGTTTTTCAGAATTTTATAAGCTTCCCCCCCCTATTGTAAATTTTTGTAACAAAATTTCCAAAAATCCTAAAGTTTTTCCATAAAATGCCGTAAACAATAATATAAAATAATGGGAAAATTAAAAGGAGCAGATTATGTCAAACGATAGCATTTCAAGAGTGTATCAATTTTTAGCTAACCAAGGGGATTGGGTATCAGCAGCAGACAAAAACGGTGACGGTGCAGTTGTTAAAACTGAGTTCAGAAGTTTTATGCAAGAGAATTTTGAATGGGATGGTGAAACGACAGAAGCCGGTAAAAATGATTTGATTAACAGCTTCTGGAATACTATTGATACAGATCAGAGCGGCAAAATCAGCGGTACAAATTTAAAAGATAAAAATGCTCTTAATAAAGATGAAATAGCTGCGATGCAGGACAGGATTGAGATGTATGAGATTTTAAATGATTTTACATCAACTCTATCAGCTCCTTCCGTAGTACAAGATGCAGCAGGTTGGAAAAAATCTGTTTCAGAAGGTCTTGGCGCTCTTGTGGAAACTTTTATTAAACAAGGCGGAAAGCCGGATGAGCTTGAAGCATATCTTGAGGAAAAATCTGCTTCTGTAGAGCAGAAAGCAACTGCAGATTATTGTGCTAATGAATATATGAAAAAGACAATGACGGATTTAATTCAAGAGTACGGATATTCTTATGCGGAAGATGGAACATTGCAGGGTATAATCAATACTTATGTAAAAAATATACCGGAAGACAGTACCTTTGAAGATATTTATGAAACTGTAATGGAAATAATTGATGCATATACAGCAACTGCAGGCTTACCGGGCAGCGAAAATCCTGAATTATTATCACAATACGGATATACATACAATGAAGATTCAGCTTTGAATGATTTACAAAAAAGTATTTTAAAGAAAAACTTAGAAAAATCTCTTGAAGAAATCAAAAACAGAGCAGATTATGAGGCAAACAGTGCTTTATATGATTCAGCAATAAATGATTATATTACAAATCTGCTATCCGGAGCAAAATTCGGAGAATTTGAAGAACTCCAAAAGTATGGCATTAAAGAGTTTGAAGCAAGTGACATCTACAAAACTGTAGAAAAAACTATTGAAGTTCAGGAAATCTTTAACAGCGAAGAATTTAAAAGTGCTCTAAGTGCCGGAATAAGTGCATCATTTGCAGAACGATTAGGGAATATAATGCCTGGAGAATTAGAAGCTTACGACAAATTAGTTGATGAAGCGCTGGCAAAAGCTACCAATGGTGAATTTGATGATGCAAACGGTAATTTAGACAGAACTAAACTAATTAACTGGATAGTAGAAGAAGCAAATGCAAATTTAACGGACTTTTATCCTAATGGTTTAGGCGATATGCCACTTGAAGATTTGAGCATAATGTATGATGCACTTGTTGAAAGTGCAAAAGAACAACAGGATGCCGCGAAAGTAAAAGAAGCTGCAATATCATATTGTAAAGCTCTTGCTGCCAAATCCGCTTCTTTAAAACAAGCCGTTATAGATATATTTGGCGATAATTATGCTTCTGAAATTAATAAATTACTAACCGGAGAAATTGACACAAAAATAGAAGAATTAAAAGCAAAAGCAAAAGAAATTGGCGATGCTTCTACATTTACAGTCACCGGATGGAACGGTCTTCCTGCTGACAATACAATTGTTGATCCTGGAAGTTCCGTAAATTACACAATTTCAGCAACAATAGACTCGCATGGAGCCCAACAGCGTAATATAACTTATTCATTGTTAAATGTTTCTGGAGGAACTGCAACTTGTTCTCAATTCGGAGAATTAAGCATTACAGCAGGTTCTAATGAAGGATATATAACTCTTGAAGTTGCGGTTCTTGCAGATGGTATAATAATCGGTAATAAAACCATCACTTTAAAATGTGAAAAAACTATAGCCGGTTTAGTTAATTCAATTGGATATGATTCATGGGGCGGTTCATCAGAACACCTTGAAGTTTATGGTTTACCTGGAGTTGGTGACGGAGGCGCTCAGGTTACATCACAAAGCTTCGCTGATTTATATAATAACAATGCTGTTATTATGCTTCATCAGAAAAATAACAACGACAATTACACAGATACTGTAAAAGGCAGACTATCAGAACTTTGCGGTTATATAGTAAATGCTCTGGCAAGCAAAGGGCTGGACAAAGCAAAACTACAAAGTGCTTCTAATCACGTAATAGATACCTTAATGAGCAATTATGGCAGAAAAGGGAAAAGTGATGATAACACTGAAGGTACTGCATTAGGCACCCGAGTATGTAATAAAATTAAAAATGGCGAATTCGGCGGCGTAGTTAAATTTACAGACTTTAAACGAAAAGATTATCAGGTAAATATGGTAAGCTTCAAAGAAGTTGTTGATTTAATATTACAAGAATACGGATACTAAAAAGAGAGGTTGTTCTTTATAAGAACAACCTCTCTTTTTATGCAATTTCAGCTCTTGTTTTCTGGGAAATATCTGCCGTTTTATTCTGCGGAAGATGAATTAATTCAGCAGTATTATCAAGCTCGTCCTGTCTTTCTACCATTTCCTTTGTTATAACAAATTTAGTTATGTCATGCTTTGTAGGTATATCATACATTACATCAAGCATTAATTCCTCAACGATTGACCTTAAAGCTCTTGCACCGGTCTTACGCTTGATAGCCTTTTGCGCAATCAAGTCAATTGCTTCCGGCTCAAACTCTAAATCAACGCCGTCCATCTTAAGCAGACATTGATACTGCTTTAGAACCGCGTTCTTAGGTTCTGTAAGAATCATTTTCAAAGTCTTTTCATCAAGAGCATCCAATACCGCATAAACAGGGATTCTGCCGATAAATTCAGGAATTAAACCAAACTTCAGCAGATCTTCCGGCTGTAATTTTTTAAGAAGTTTTGCAGCCTGCTGCTCTTTCTCAGCCTGAGTCGGTGCGGATTTGCCGAACCCGATTGAAGAGCCGTCTTTAACTCTATGTTCAATGATTTTATCCAGATCAACAAAAGCTCCGCCTACAATAAACAGGATATTGCTTGTATCAATCTGGATAAATTCCTGCTGCGGGTGTTTTCTGCCGCCTTGAGGAGGAACATTGGCAAGTGTACCTTCAATAAGTTTTAACAAAGCCTGCTGTACACCTTCACCGGATACATCTCTTGTAATTGATGTATTTTCAGATTTTCTTGCAATTTTATCAATTTCATCGATGTAGATTATGCCTTTTTCAGCCTTTTTAGCGTCATAATCTGCATTCTGATAGAGCCTTAACAAAATATTTTCAACATCATCACCGACATAACCGGCTTCCGTAAGCGTTGTCGCATCAGCTACTGCAAACGGAACATCAAGCATTTTAGCTAATGTTTGTGCAAGCAAAGTCTTACCGCTACCTGTCGGTCCTACAAGAAGAATATTTGATTTTTGGATTTCTACACCGTTAGTATCTTCCTGCCGGTTGTGTTTCAACCTCTTGTAATGGTTGTATACAGCAACTGAGAGAACTTTTTTTGCATCATCCTGACCAACAATATGCTGATCTAAATATTCTTTAATCTCATGCGGTTTAGGTATAGATTTTTCATCAATATCGTCAGAAGCCTTTTCGTGTTTATCATTATTTTTTTCTTTTGTTTCAAAAAACTCTTCGTCCAATATTTCATTACAGAGTTCTACACATTCATCACAGATAAACACATCAGGTCCTGCTATCAATTTCTTGACCTGATCTTGCGTCTTTCCGCAAAATGAACATTTTAACCTATCGTTTGATGACATAAATTTCTCCTTGTCACTGTTTGTTTTAGATTGCTGCGGTTCTTACGAACCTCGCAATGACGGCTTTTCTGTTGCGACAGCCCCTAGCCTTCTTTTGTGATGACTTTATCAATCATACCGTATTCAAGAGCTTCCTGAGGAGTCATAATATAGTCTCTGTCAGTATCTTTTTCAATCTTTTTGATTGATTGACCTGTATTTTCAGCCATAATTTCATTCAATGTCTTTTTAATTCTCAAGATTTCCTGAGCCTGAATTTCAATATCAGTAGCCTGACCCTGAGCGCCGCCTAACGGCTGATGAATCAATACTCTTGAGTGAGGAAGAGCCATTCTCTTACCTTTAGCTCCGGAGCATAAAAGAAATGCGCCCATAGAAGCTGCCTGACCTAAACAAATAGTCTGAACATCAGCTCTGATATGCTGCATTGTATCGTATATTGCTAAACCTGCAGTTACGCTTCCGCCAGGGGAATTAATATAAAGCATAATATCTTTTTCAGGATTTTCGCTATCAAGAAGCAGAAGCTGGGCAACAATCAGGTTTGCAACCATATCGTCAACCGGAGTTCCTAAGAAAATAATTCTCTCTCTCAACAATCTTGAAAAAATATCAAAAGAACGTTCTCCTCTGCTTGATTGTTCAATTACTACAGGTACAAAACTCATTTTCAAAATTTCCTTTCTTATTTAAGTATAAAAGACAATAACATTATACATTACAAATTTTTATAAACAAATAATCAGTTTGTATGATATTATCGTGTTTATTGGGTCAAAATAATTATAACACAAAAGCTTCCGATTGGAAGCTTTTTAAGTAAGAGTTTTTGTCGGGTCTCCCCCGACCTGCACTCTAATTTAAGTTAGCTGTAGTGTGGAGCTTGTTCCACACTACTGAGGCTGCCCTCTCCCTCAGGTGGCGAGGGAAAAGAAAATAGGGTCATTCTGAACCCGATAGCCATTCAGGGGTGAAGAATCTCTATAATTTTATTATTCCTCAACCTCAAACATGTCTTTGCCAACTGAACATAAAGGGCAAACCCAATCTTCCGGCAAATCTTCAAATGCTGTTCCCGGATTAATTCCGTTATCAGGATCACCTGCTGCCGGATCGTAAACATAATGGCATACTGTGCAAACATATTTTTTCATTATTAACCCTCCTTGTTTTTCTTTCTCTCCCTCTCCTTAAGAATAGGGAGGGGTGAGGTGTCCACCCGTATAGTTATAATACTAAAAACCTAAAGATTTTACTATTGTATTTACAACATTATCCATTTGTGCAATCTGTTCTTCTTTTAATGTCGATTTTATACATATAGAATCATCAATAATTTCCGTCCCTTTTAGTTTTTCAAGCATTTCCTTCATCTGTTTGCCGCAAGAAGGTGCCCAGGTCCCGTTTTGTATAATAACATACTTCCTATTTTGAAGATTATGCGCAATAAGTGTATGCAGGAAAGTTTCCATTGATTCAAAGATTCCTGCATTATAAGTTGTTGTTGCAAGAACGATGTGTGAATACCTGAAAGCATCTGCCAGAACAAAAGACGGATGAGTTATTGAAACATCGTACATCTTTATTTTCTTTACCCCTTTATCAGCAAGCTTTGATGCAAGAAGATTGACCGCGCTTTCTGTTCCTCCGTATACAGAAGAGTACGCTATAAGAACCGAGTCATCTTCCGGAGCATAATTTGACCATTTGTCATACTTTTCAACGAAAAGTCCGATATTTTTTCTTATCATTAAACCATGGAGCGGACAGAGCATTTTTATATCAAGTCCGGCTGCTTTTTTAAGAAGCATTTGAACCTGAAGCCCGTATTTCCCTACAATATTTGTATAATATCGTCTGGCTTCAT
Organism: Candidatus Gastranaerophilales bacterium; assembly: GCA_944324185.1. Classification (GTDB taxonomy): domain Bacteria; phylum Cyanobacteriota; class Vampirovibrionia; order Gastranaerophilales; family Gastranaerophilaceae; genus CAG-196. The sequence goes on from CALUVI010000020.1 coordinate 29,521, forward strand.
CCAGACAGTCTCTTTCCCAGTCGACTTCATCATCAAAGAGATTTCCGTTAATTGCGCCAAATGAACCAAACGCATCTGCTGAAAAGAGAATTTTATCTGTACTGTCATAAGTAACCATAACCTCAGGCCAGTGAACCATCGGAGCCATAATAAATTTTAGTTCGTGTTTACCTGTATTCAAAGTCTCGCCTTCTTTTACAACCTGAACGCGTGAATCAACATCAAATTCAAAAAACTGTTTAATCATCCCGACAGTTTTTTGAGAGCAGATAATTTTAACATCCGGATGCTGCTTTATAACTTCACCCAGGAGCGCACAATGGTCAGGCTCCATATGCTGAACGATTATATAATCTAAATGTCTGCCATCAAGGGCATATTCAAGGTTTTCATAAAACTGCTCCGCACAAACCTTATCAACCGTATCAAACAAAACAGTTTTTTCATCTTTTAAAAGATAAGAATTATAAGACATCCCATCTTTTACAGGATAAGCACTTTCAAACAGAGATAGTTTTCTGTCTGAGCAGCCTAAATATACAATATCGTCAGTAATTTTTCTCACATTATGCATATCATACTCCTATGTTTAAATAATTTATAAAATAATTATACCTCAAACATGAGAGGGAAAATTTATTTTATATAAATATAAGAAATGTTGGTTTTAATATGGTAAACCCGGTAGGTTACTATTTTTATTATCAAAGTGCTAAAACCCCAAGAAAGTGACGGAGTCCCCCGAGCGTATTTTAGTGAGGGGGAAAGTGCTAGATACATATATAAATTTTCATAAAAATGTAATACAACACATATTAAAATTGTAGGTCAGATTTTACCTGACAATAACTTAGTAAACAATTATACTTCCACATACCCAATATAAGGCAGGTTTCGGTAGAATCCGTCATAATCCAATCCGTAGCCTACAAGAAACTTGTCATCCACTTCAAGCCCGTAATAATCAGGGTCAATATCGACTTCCCGCTTAATCTTTTTATCCAGAAGCGAACAGAATTTCAGCGACTTTGTCTTAAAATTGTGGTTAATAAAATCTACGAGAAATCTTGCAGTATGCCCTGTATCAATAATATCTTCCACTATTAAAACATTTTTACCGTTCAAATCCGGAAGAGAAATGTCAACCGCATTAACTTTACCAGATGAAGTAAATCCTGAGCCGTAACTTGAAAGTCTTATAAATTCCATATCAACAGGCATTTTTAAATGCTTTGAAAGGTCTGTCATAAACATTACAGCACCTTTTAAAACGCATATTAAAAACAGTTCTTCTCCGGCATAATCTTTATTAATTCTATCTCCAAGAACCTTAATAGCTTCTTGAATCTGCTCTTTTGAAAAAAGTATTTTTAAATCATTCTCTGTTATCATATTGTCCTCCGTTTTTGAGGTTTACACAACTTCTATCACGTGAGTAGGTTTATCTTTAACAGATATTTTGTTACTCAAGCCGACTCCTACGACCCACAAAACTTCATTATCAGAGCATAAGAGAAGCAGATTGTCTCTCGAATGCCGCGGAACACCCTTGGCGTTTAAATATTTCTTTAATTTCATGCTGCCTGTCATTCCAAACGGGCTAATCACATCTCCGTCTCTTCTTGTTCTTAATGTTAAAGGGAATTTTACCCGCGAAAAATCTACATAAGCAAATTTTGAGGTTGATTCAGGAAAAACAAACAAATCTTTTTCTACAAATTTTTTAAGAGAAAATACTTTGTCGCCAAAAGTGTACCCGCCTTCTCCCCCTACTTCGACTTCAATCATTTTCCTAATTTCTTCCTGAACGTCTTTTTTAGGCGGGATTACCTCTATTGTTTTTTCGTCGGCATAAAGCCATTTTGCGGTTGCAAGCGACTTGGTAGAGCCGTTTCTTTGAGTTATATTAGCCTCTATAAAATCATATATCTCACAAACTTTCTTGTAATCATAATCTAAATCCAGACTCTGGATAAATTCGTGTAAAAGCCGCATTTTTACAGGTTTAGATAACTCCCTGTATGTTTTAGGACAAATTTTCCCGTCACTTAACAAAACTTTTTCTCTTAAAGGGTTCAAATACTCTTCTATTATCTCGTTATCACTTTTTGCAATATCAGAAAGCGTATTAATTGCCTCTTTTACATTCAAATTGATTTTCTCTAAAGACGGAATAACATTAAGCCTTAGATAGTTTCTTTTGTACTGAACATCGGCATTTGACGAATCGTTGTTAGGAGAAAGGTTGTTGTCATTGCAGTATTCCAAAATTTCAGAACGCCTTATATAAAGAAGCGGACGGTAAAAATACCCGCGCTTTTCCGCAATACCTTTTAGCCCTAAGATTCCGGTACCCTTAATAATCCTGTATAAGACAGTTTCCGCATTATCATCATAATTATGCGCCGTAAACACTGCATCAGCATCGTATTCATCAAATGCTTCTTCAAAAAACTCGTATCTTGCTATTCTGGCATCGTTTTCAGTCTTTTTAACAGTATTCTTAGCTGTTTTTGTGAAAAACTCAAACCCTTTAGCACTGGCAAAAAGCCTGCAGACTTCCTGCTCTCTAAGCGCCTCTTCCCCGCGCCAGTTGTGGTTAAAATGAGCCGCAATAACATTCAAGTCATAAAATTCCGGCTGATTCTTAATTTCAGAAAGAGCATCCAGAAGACACATTGAATCGTACCCGCCGGAAAAACCCACCACAATGGTCTTATCCTGCAAATCGTATTTTTTTAGAAAATCAATGACTTTTGAAACAATATTCTGCATTCTGCACTCTAATTGCTTAAATTTTTACTCCGGCTTTGTATTCCATGCCTGATTTCTACAGCATCAACGCCAAGCTGGTCTAAAGCTTTCATCGCAAGAGAATCCGGTACATCAATGATTGCCAGTAATAAATCAACTGCTTCAATTTTTTGCTTGTTAGATTTTTTCGCAGACAACCAGGCTTTTTCCAGAACTTTTTTTGCACGTTTTGTGAATGTAATTTCCCTGTCAAAATACTCATTTCCATATCCGACAAGATTTTCAACAACTATACGCGCGTCTTTTAGAGTAATTTCAAGATCATTAAGAACTTCAAACGCAACACTGGTTCCTTCTGCAATAATTCCTAAGAGAAACATCTCGGTACCTACAATATTGCGCCCGATTCTTCTTGCTTCTTCTTTAGCAAGCTTCATTATTGTAAGCGTCTCAGGCATCTGCTTTTCTATCGGTCTCAAAATATCCTCAGACATCTTTTCACTATTGATACCCAGAGATTTAATAATATCATAAGCCAGCCCGCGCTTGATTTTTAGTATGCTTAAAACAATATGTTCAGGTGTAATTACAGAAGAACCAAGCTCTTTTGCGGTTTGTAAAGCTGAATTCATGACCAGAAAAGCATTCGGAGTGAATATTATCTTCTTATCCGCGTATTCAGCAGAACGTGAACTCTGCTCGGCAAGCTTCTTTTCAAAGACTTCGGAATCCAAGCCGTATTTGTGAATAGTGTTAACAAGCTCTGTATCACCGGATTCCAGAATAGAAGCCATAATCTGCTCTGTTCCTAAAATTTCATAACCTGCAGCAGAAAGCTTTGAGACAGCTCTGTCAAAAACATCCGACAAAGCTTCGCCTTCATATACAGATTCAAAAGAGCTTTTCTCGTCATCTTCTTCCGCTTCAGGGTGTTCAAGACGTTTAATTTTTTTCTGAACGAGTTTTGTCAGAATATCACGCGCATTATAGATATCAAACCCGAAGTTATTCAAAATTTCCTGAATATTAGAATTTTTCTCGCTGATAACCGTCAGGAAAATATGCTCAAATAAAATATTTGTATTTCCTGATTTTGCAGCTAAATCCAGCGTATGTTTTAATATATCTTTAAACGAATGACTGAACGGAATATTTTCTATACGTTTCGGGGATTCTTTTACATATTTTTTTACTTCCTCAAAAGCTGCATCAAATGTAACATTATACATCCTAAACAGTTTTAAAGAAACGCCTTTTGCATCCTTAATAAGCGCAAGAAACAAATGCTCAGGCATAACTTCACTGCAGCCCATATCTTTTGCAAGATTTTGCGCTTCCGAAACTACATTAACCGCTTTTTCAGTAAATCGTTCAAACAAACTTATTCTTCCTCTTCATCATCTAATGATTCAATATATTCGCAAACCCGCCGGAATTCCGTATCATCCTCTATATTCTGAAAATACCCGTCGTCACCGTCTTCTACGTATTCCATAACGATAACTTCGGAATTCTCGTCGTTTTCATCCTCTGAAAGCGGCAGAAGCATAGCGTAAGTTTTATCCTCAAAATCTACAATATCATAGATTTCACACTTAATAATCTGTCCGTCTTCTCCGTAAATTTCAACGTATTGCTGTTCTGTTTCCTGAATTTCATCGCTCATAATCATTTCCCTAAATACTGTTCTAATATTATACAGGCGCTTTCTATATCCACAAGCCCCTTGTTTTTCCTGAAATTAACTTTTCTTTCCCTTAGCCTTTCCTCCGCCTCTTCGGAAGTCAGACGTTCATCTTCTAATATTATATCAAAACCGGTTAATTTTTGTGAAAAATCTATACAATCCTTTGCCTGAGCGCCATACGACCCGTCCATGTTGATAGGAACTCCCACAACAATTTTTTCTACACGGTTTTCTTTTGCAATTTTAACAATTTCTTCAAGCGCTTTTGCTTCCGGCTCTCTGTCAATACAAACACACGGAGTCGCAATTACCTGTAAATAGTCGCTTAAAGCAACTCCTATACGTTTTTTTCCGACATCAAGCGCCATAACTTTATGCATTATCAACCCACCTTGCTTCTATACTTGATATTATCATATCAAGCTGCAAAAGTTTAAAATCATCAGCACTTCCCTGTGTTTTTTTCTCAAAAATACTTGAAGCTTTTCTCTGATTTTTGAGTATATAGCGCTTTCCGACATAGTATTCATAAATACTTTTTCTCAAAATATTGGTTAAAAAGCTGTAATTTGAGCCTAAAGAATATAGTATTTGTGCTAAATCTTTATCTCCTTTAAGCATTCTCAAATATGCCGCAATGTTAAAAGTTATCAGCTTATACGCAAGTTCCTGAGCGTTATAAATACTGTCAAAATTGTCAGCAATGAATTTATCCAGATCCACGTTAAAATTATTTGCCCTGAATTCAGCAGAAAGCTTATCAATAAAGGCTTTAAATTCTTCGGAGGTAATCTCGTCAAAGAACCAGTTCTGAACATACTCACTCAAACATAATTTATCAATATCTTTCTGGTTCAATTCTTTTTTCTCTAAATATATTGCAGGCTTTTCCGACTCAATATCAAGGAGAATACTCTGCCAGCATATGTATTCATAAGGTATTTGCTCGCCGTTCAGATGCGAATTTTCTTCTGCCTGTTCAAGCAAATACTTTGCAACTCCGGCGTTAATCTCGTATTTTTCCTGATAGTTGTAGAATTTATCTACAATTTTATAAAAATCCTGTTCTGTCATTGAATTAAATCCGAATGAATCAAGTATTCCGTATCTTGGATTAATTACAATGGCTAAAAACTGCAGCGTCCGGTTTCCTCTGTTTCTGGAAAATATTATTGCCATATTTCCGTGTCCGTCCGGAAAAGAAGTATATACTTTGTAAGGTTTTGACTCTTTTAGGATATTCCTGTAGAATTCCTCTGTATTATCAACTCTTATGCCGGACATCTTAAGCTCTGATATGGCTTTGTTAATTTTATTCTTTAATTCATCAGGTGCAAAGGTTTTAGCATTTTCCAACGCATGATAAGCAAGCTGAGATTTTGTTCTGCCGAGAATATCAAGCGCTGTATACCCGACCTCGGAATCCATATAGTATAAAAATACCGGAATAAGAATATTTGCAAGCGCATCATTAGCATAATCTTCTTCAAGCGACTTTATCAGGATTATTTTATCATTGTCATTTATGGCGTTTAAAAAGTCCATAAAATCAATCTGCGCTTCCGGATTCATAATAGCAGTTTCCAGAAGCTGCTTGGTTTCTTTATTTATAAGCTCATTAAACTGTTCAAAGTACCCGCTTATTACATCGTAGTCGATTTTATTCCCTAAATCCTTGAGCATATTAAACGCAATCATTTTAACATGGTCATTGTATTCCTGCGCCTTGATTACATTCCATAATTCATCGTTCAGAGTATCTTTGTCGATAAGCTCCATTAAAAGCCAGCATATTAAGACGGCTTTTTGTTCATTTGCACTCACAAGCTCCCGGATTAAGACTTCAAGAACGGTCTTTTTGTCCTCAATATTTTTCAAATCTGTAATAAGGGATGCCTGCGGCTGGCTTGAAGTCATTAAAGCTGTCAACGTCGCCAGAATTTCTGCTTTTATTTGGATTTTGTTCATAAAACCTCTCAAACGGACTTAATATTTCTGCATAAAGGGTTTCTATTTACATTTGCCCCAGAATGCGTCAAGAATTTGCTGGGCGTCAGCCGAAAGCATTCTGTCATTAAGAATCAGGTATTGAACCGCAATCATTGTGCACTCGGAGCAAATATTTACCCCCGGACCTTTTACCATCTTAATTACCTGTGTATTAGGTCTGCCGCAGAAACTGCAATATACAGGCTCCTGAATTCCTTCGTGATGATGCTCAACAGACTCAGTCTTTTTACTTCTGCTTCTTTTACCTAATTTTATGACTTTATCGTCTGACATAAACCTCTCCTCTTTATTTTCTGATTGTAACTTAAAAATAAGGTTTGCGCAAGAAATATTAAGAAGGGTGGGGAAATATAGGGGTAAATATAGGGGAAATGATTTGTTTTGATGTAAGACAACAAGTTTATCTCTTTTAGTCAAGAGTAATTGCGTTAATAGAACGACAACGCGCATTCCCTCGCCCCTTGCGGGAGAGGGTAGAATTTCAAGTTGAGCTTGGGCGAAACTTAGAAATTCGGGTGAGGGGTCAATTGTCAGGGGGTAAATATTTTGTTTTAGGGATTCTTCATCCTCAAATGGCTATCGGGTTCAGAATAACCGGAGGTTTTGCAATCTCCTTCCCTTTTGAGGGAAGCGGATTGTCGGCAGAGAGCGAAGGAGCTTTGCGGGAGCAAAGTCCGTAGGCTTGTTTATTGCCGACAACCAAGCAGGTTAGGATGGGTGATAACTATGTATTTTATTACTGTCACCCTCTCCAACTCTCCCTCATTTAGGGAGAGGGCCGTGGCAGCGTTCTTTAAATGCCGCAATGATAGAACGACAACGCGCGTTCCTTCCCTTTTGAGGGAAGGTTAGGATGGGTGAGGTTTTCATGTTTTACCCCCCTTCGTCCTCCGGTCACTTCCCCCGCAAGGGGGGCAGATGCTACGGCGCTCATTTGGCGTGACATGAATCGAGTGACAACGCGCATTCCCTCGCCCCGGCAAGACATCCTGTTTGTTGAATTACATACCAAACCAATACATTTACCCCGGAGAGGGGCTGTATATATTTAACATAAAACTCGAGAGCCCCTCGTCGGGGCTCTCGATTCATATTCGACTAGAATAAATATAACTAAAGGAAAAAGGAAGGAATTTTTGTTTTAGGGATTCTTCACCCCTGAATTGCTGTCGGGCTCAGAATGACGCCAGCAGGCATTCATTTACCCCTTAGCCTGAGAAGGTTTTGTAAGAAGATTCAATGTTGTCGTTGATAACTTTTTCTACCGCTTCGATTTCTGTTGTAAT
>CALUVI010000021.1 GCA_944324185.1 Candidatus Gastranaerophilales bacterium
TAGCTCATTTATTCTTCTCGTTGTCCATCTTCTTTCGAAATTAACAAGTTTTTCGTCTTTTTCTATTCTGTTGTCAAAGTGCAACAAATTTCAAAATTCTTTTCTTATATTTTTGTTTGCTATTTATAAAAACTGGTTTTAATTTGTGTTAACTATCCGACTACTCTAAACTTCCTCAGACTGCAACTATTGCTTTATTAACACCGGAGGTTTCCTCTCCGAACATTTTCCATCTTATATCATCAATTTTTATTGTCAACATTAGATTTATTTGCTATTTACATTTCGTTACATTGATAACACAAGACTTCAAAGTGCTACGTTTATATTTCGGCTTACGGTGGTGTCCTTCCGATAAATCGGCTACCGTTGGCACCTTAGTGTAAATCGTTTTCTTTACGCTCTGCTTCCAGCGCGTTCCATCATTATAGAATAGAAAAAAATAAAAATCAAGTAATATTTTTACATTAATTTACATGTATTTTTCGGTGTATTCAAGAAGTAACCGCAACACTATATAGTTAAAAAAACTGTTTAGGTACCATATAATAGAATTTTCACAGATCTGTTATTCAATCTTACAAGCTAATCTCCAAAGACTACATAAGGAATATTATGTTCTAACGCATATTTTTGTAAAAACTTTGGGTCAGTTCTGCCGGCAAGGAAATTAAGCGGATTATCCACATTACTTGTATTATTTATATCATATGCAAAGACGCCCATGACTTCTTTTGGATTTGAACCGTACATTTCATTGTAGCTTCTGTCACCTTTTCTGGTATTAGAATTAATTGCAGCGAGGGCTTTTATTATCGGCTCTCTGTACGCAGCAGACTCTATTTCAGTTAATGCCCTGTTATTATTCATTTCTACAAACTTTACATAATCTTCATCGTTCATGCCGGTAGCATTTTTTATCAGATCAGAGACATAAAGCCTTTCTGATTCCCGCTCACCTCCGAAGGTATAATCTTTTTTAAAATCTTCAATAAATTTACCGCATCCGGAGCCTGCATCGGTATTACCTCCGCCATGAATGTATTTAGTATCAAAATCCAGTAGAACGCCTTGTGCTTTGAAAAATCTGTATTTTGACTCCGGTCTATCTGCATAACTTACAGATAACAGTACATCTGAATCAATTAGTGAAAAGGCATCAAATTTTGCAAGCTGGTTTTCATAATCAAGTCCGTGTACAAAGAATTTTATATTCCCTGTATTAATATCCTCGGCAAAGCTGCCGTCAGCAGCCTTATTTCCTGCCTGTGCTTTATATTAATAACCTCGGCTCTTAAACTCTTAACCACAACTTTCGTATCAGAATTAGTTATTTCCGCAAGTTTTTACCGTTATTCAGATTTACTGGATAATCTATTATAGAAAAACCTGTCGGGTTATTCTTATTTTCATGTAATTCAAAACTAAAATAGGCATACACCTTTTGTCTTTCTTTTGGATTTAAATTTTTTACTTTAGTAAAAACATCAGTTATAAATTCATTTTTCGGATAATCAAGGGTAATTTTCAAGGAAGCAAAATCACTGTCAGAAAGTTTTGCAGCAGAAGACGACAAGTTTTCAAGGTTAGTATTAAATTCCTTGATTCTTGACGGCGGCTCTATTTTTCGCATATCTACACCCAGTGATTTAACTATTGCAGGAAGTAATGAACAATATGTTTTTCTGTCTGTAGGAATTAGAGGAAAATCTTGTTTTAAATCGTCGCTTATACTGAATAAACCTGTATTACAAGCAACAAGTCAGCGTAACAGATTTTGTTTTCCTTCCATCGGAATTTCATTAATACTTGTTTTGCCGTATATATCAATCATTGTACACGCTACATATACATCAGAGTTAGAAAGTTTGGATACCTTTTCTCTACCCATAATCCGATTAAGTTTCTACAAATCTTTATATGAAATCTCATCCCATTTTTCCAATAAAATTGATATTTGTTCCGGTGCAATTTCTCTTGCCTTGTAATTTTTATATAAATCACGGGCAAAATCAACGTTGTATGTGTTTGTGTATCTTAATACTCCGATAATTTGATCACGAGGAAATTCTTTATCGGCTACAAGCTCACGTGCAAAATCAATGTTATCTTTGTTGGTTTTTCTTAATACAATACCAATCCTGTTCCGCGGGAACTCTTTGTTGATTATAAGTTCCCGCGCAAACTCTATGTTATCTCCGGGGATATTTCCGAACCTTAAGCTAATCTCTTCCATCAATTTATCAAACCCTGCCTGCTTCATATCAGGTACAGGATTATTATTTAAAATGCATTCCTGCTCATAACTCTTGTAATACTGATACAAATTAAGTAAATCTTCATCACCGAGATTCTTGCAGTTTGTTACAAGGGATGAAAACTCATCAATTCCTTTTATCCGGTTGAATGTAACACCAACACCCTTCACTCCGCCGCCGATAACCGGTGACATGATTAATCCGCCGACAAAACCTTCAGCTGCTGCGGTTCCAACTTCCTTAAGACTTCTGCCGTCATAAGCTGTTCTAAAGGCGTTATCTACAGCTCCACCGACTGCTCCATCAGTTGCCATCTCAGCACTTACTGCCAAACCTCGCTTTAATACATTCCCGCCGATATATTCATATCCCGTAGGGTTGAGTAATGCTGTCTTTATTCCGCTCTTTGTACCCTGCGCGGCAGCGGCTTTTCCGGTCTGTTTTATTGCCTGAATTCCTAATCTTGTTGCAACTGTCTTTCCGGCAGCACCGTCCAAACCGCCGGTTACTGGAGCTATAGCGCCCGAGAATCCGCCCGTCACCGCATCGTGTTTAAAGTCGTCAAAGGTATATTCCCTATCCGTTCCTATTGTATCAGCAGCCTTGACTCCGGCTTTAATCAAAGCTCCGCTTGCAGTTGCTGCTGCAACCCCTACTGCAATTGATGCCCCGCCGGTAAACGGCGCTGCCGCGACGGAGACTGTATAAATCCCGACCGCTGCAATACCCGATACAATATCTCCCGCGACATCCGATGCCATCTCCTGACCTTCTTTATAGCCGGTTAGTGCCTGTTCTGATTTTAGTTTTATTTCACCCTTAATAAATTTCTCAAGGTTTTCAGGCGTATAATCTGCTCCGGTTAATTCCTTGAATATTTGAGGGCGTTTCTGTTCGTTTGAATTAAATTGTGCAAGAAGTTTCTTCTCCGCTTCCTGCACTTCTCGTACATCATCAGAGCTGTCACCTATTCCGGTCGTATTCTTAAACCAGCTCCAGCCTTTGCCGATAAAACCATTATTATCCTCGGCTTTTTTTAAATCCGAAGCAACATTGTTTATACGCTTTGTCAATGTTTCGTTGAGATTATAGGTTTTGCCGTCGGATAATTGAACTATTACAGCTTTTCCCTGCATAAAAGAAGAAGGCTTTATACTTACAGAATCACTCAGACCTAAATCACTCTGCTCACCAAATACAGATATTTTTTCGGCTTCTGAAAGGCTCAATATCCCGTTTTCCACCATAACCGAGATTATCTGCTCGTCCGTTAACCTTTCCGTTTCCGGATGAGAAGCTCTGTATAACTCTATTTTCTTTAATAATTCTACCTTCTCAGACATCTGTTTGCTTTACCTTCTGTTTTCTTTTACGGCAGATTTAAGGTAAAACGTTAGAGATTTGAAGAAAAATTTTACATTACTTAACAAAAAAAATACCGCCTTGAAAAAAGCGGTATTTTTTATTTATTAATCTTCCTGCCGGTTAGTTAACCATCGGAAAAGCTCTTACTACAGTTACAGAACCGTCGACATTTTTTCTTACACCGGTGTTAACCTGATCGTCATCTAAATCTGCAGCATACGCAACCGGAGTGTAAACCTGATTCATATTAACTGACTGTCTTTCAAAACTTCTTAAGACTTTAACGTTTTCATTTCCGTCAGGAACAGGTGTCGGATCCGGATCCGGTGTCGGGTCAGGTCCCGGTTCCGGAGCATCCGGTCCTACAAGATAAGTATTTTCACCTTTTATCTGAGTTCCTTTATTGTAACCGTTTTCACCATTTGTAAGATTGTAAGTAACTTCTTCATCACCTTTAATCGTTACCTGCTTATTATCACGAATATTTGTATAGTTTAACTCATAATCTCTTGAAGGATAATCAACCTTCAATTTATCAGTTTCTCTGCCGACATTGATTTTATCAGCATGAACATTATTGCCGGTTATTTCTATATATTTACCCGGAGCTGTAATATTAACATTACCTGCATTTGCACCTGTAAGTTTTACATCACCTTTTGATAAAATATTAGCATCCGTAGGAGTATTAAGCGCTGTAATATTTCCGCCTGCAATGTTTAATGTTGCCGAATTTTGGGTAAATTTCTGATTTGGAATATTCTGATATCTTTCCATAACATCAACAACAACTTCATCAACAGTATGACCGTTAACAGGACCCAAACCTCCGATATAACCGTTTGCAGAGAACTGGTATTCATTTGCCGTCAATGTAGCTTTGCCGTCTGTTAAAACATTCAGATTATCTGACGCTAAAGAAATCTTATTAGCGCTTGTATCAATCGTTGTCATAACATGACCGTTTTTAGCGTGTGCTGTCAAGTCTCCGCCTACAGTTAATTTGCCGTCAGCTAGAGTTTTAGAGTCATAATCATATCCGCCGATATGAATATTATTTTCTGACTCAACTGTCAAATTTCCGCCGACTTCTGTATCACCGATAACGTGAACAAAGTGTTTAATTGGCTTTCCGTTAAAGTTGTTTGTAGATTCATTAGTTGTAGTAAGATTAGCATTTTTTGCAACTTTAACATTACCTACATCAAGGAATCCGCCGCCGTTTGTCATATCAAGATTTCCGTCAATCTGCGCGTTTCTTAAAAACATAGTAGAGCCGTTGCCTTTAACCTTTGTATCACCGGTTACATGTAATTTTTGACCGTTTTCGGAAACATAGTTTAAAGAAACACTTCCGTCAGATTGAATATCTAAATTTCCTCTGATTTCACCACCGTTTACGGTATTAATAAGACCTTTATCTGCAACGACAAGGACATCGCCATCGACATCTACAGCTTCAAGTCTTACCTGTTTGCTGGTATTGAGATTGCCTGCTGATAAATAATCCTGCCCGTTTTGTGTCACAAGCTTCAAACCGTTTCCGGTTTTTACGGTACCTCTTACAATATCTATATTTGGTGCAAGTATATTGAACTCGCCGCCTGCGTTTATATTTGAATCTTTAATTGTCACAACACCTATAGAGTTAGCCGTCGGAGTCGTTGAAACATTCATTAAATTACCGTTAAAAGCTGCACTCATCGGCTGGGTGGTAATCATTGTATCACCTGCAGTCGTGAATTGAGCCCCGTCAAATAACACACCGTTCGGGTTTGAAATTATCAGTTTTGCAATTCCCGGGTTAGCATTAATTGCACCGTAAACATTTGTCATGCCCTGATTTACGGTATTCAAAACCGTTAAACCGTTAAAACCGGTGTCAGCATTGAAATTTAAAGATTCTCCTTTGCCGACATTTAAATGATCCCAATTTATATGAGTATCCCCGTTAAATATAAGGTCAACGTTACCTGTACCTATACCGTTAATATCTTTCAGCCCGCCGGTTACATTATTAATCTGGGAGCCGCCATAATCGTTGCCTATACCAATATCAGTTCCGGCAAAATCATTTGCCATAGCTATTTGCATAGTTGCAAACACTGCACATAAAACGACTGCTGATTTCTTTAAATTTCTCATACACTACACCTGCTCTTTCGACTGTATGTCTATCATACTATCAAAAAAATCAAACAGAATTTTTTTTGCGCAAATAATCACCAATAATGTACAAATTGTTACATTTGTTAATAAACAAATGTAACCGAAACATTACCACAGAGAATGATAAAACAAATCAGTTAATCCTATTGAAAATTATAGGTAAATGAACGTTGAATAGCAGCATCAACAGCGCCCTGAGCAGACTGCATTTCAGCGTCAACCATCTTGAGTCTGTTCTGGTATTCCTGCATTTGTAAATCTAATTTTTTCTCCAAAATAATAAGCTTGTCTCTTCGTGCTTCTAATTGTTTTACCGCAGGGTTTTCAGGATCCAGATCATTACCGAGAGCCATAATTTCGTCAGAAGATGCAACAAGCTCCATTTTTGCCGAAGCTATCCACTGAATCTTAGTTTCCAGCGTTATTTTGTACGCTGTAAGATACATCATTCTGAAACTGGAGGCAATTAATCCCATAATCTGTTCCTTCTACCTTGTTTCGTTTAAATTCTTGCCTTTCAGGAATGTGTGTTCATTACTTTCCGCAATCAAGCTTTCCATTTTATGAAGCTGATGTTTGTGATAGTTTACCCTGTACTTTGCCATCTTTAGCTTTTGCCTGATAGTAAGCATATCCTTAAGACTTGAAAGTAAACTTACAGCCAGTGCCTTAAATGGATTTTTCCGTTTAAAGAACGATCTTGTAAAATTCAAAAAATTCACCAGCCGTTTTATACTTGCTTGTAGTTCTTCACGCATAAGCTTCTACTCCTACACGATCTAAGCCTACATGTATTATAAAACATGTGAACTTAAATAATTGCCTGTTTTGAATATCATTTGTTACAAATGTTAACATATTATTTATAACCGGTCCTTTTGCTGGTGATACTATTAAAGACAAACCTTTTTTTGTAATAATTTTCTTTTACAATATTAGTTATCGGCATTTTTTTCAAAAACTTTAGTTCTTTCCTGTTATAATACCTGAATTCGTTACAAAAATTTACACAGGAAGCTACAGCTCTAAAAAAAGCATTGTTCAAAATAATATCCAGCATTATTCTAAAAAATGTGCGTCCCTGCATTTTATCGTCTCCTCCCTCTCCTTGAGGAGAGGGTTGGGGTGAGGTGTCAACCACTCCCGAGTTAATTATTATAGATCTTGAATGTCTTTGCTTGCGGATTCAATATCATCTTTAAGCATTTTTCTTACAACATCGCTCTGCGTATCAAGCATTTTACATACGGTTTCAATGTTTGCAACTTTTTGTGAAAGAATTGTATCAGCATTAGAGATTACATTGCTTGAAACCGTTTGATAAGCTGAAAGAGCAGCAGATGTTGTACCTTGCATTAAGTTACCCATAACAACGGCAGGAAGCCCGAATTCGCCTAAATAAGGGGCTGCAGCAGTCATAATTCCGCCCCATCCTGAGACTATACCGGCAAGCGGCATAAGGATGTTGGCAGCGCCTATTCCATAGCCGTTAGCAGTTCCTAATCCGTAAGCTGCTGTACTTGCAATATCAGCAATACTTCCGATTCCTGAAGCATAGCCGGTTGTAGCACCGTCAGAAGAACCAAAACCGGATAATAAATCACCTATACCCGAAGCCCCGCCGGTTGTGTAACCGCTCTGCCTGTAGCCGAAGTTCGCTGCGTATCCGCTTGGAAAGCCGGAGTAATTACCGAGAGAGTTAACTCCGAACGAAGAATAAGTACCTGTTGTACCTCCTGTTCCGCCTGAATACTGTGTCCAGTAAGAAGTTCCCGGAATGTTCATGGCGGTAGTTCCGCCCAGTGTTGTCATAAAAGCGGACGGAGCAAACAAGCTCGCAAGCTGGTATAAAAATCCGCCAGCTGCTTCAAAACCGGTACCGGAGCTTCCGGAACCTGCAACGGTTAAATCACGCAGCCTGTCGTAAGTTTCGTAGAGCATTACTTTTGCATCTGCCGAAGCTGCACCGTATTTGTTTGCTATAACTAAGTATCCATCGTTTTTGTATGACATAAAAACCTCTTGTAGTTTTATTGTTTCTTTTTTGTAGAAACATCTGCCGTTTTAATCGGCGGGATTTACTTCTTTTGGGTTTTACCCAGCCCTAGCCGCCGAAGGTCTTGAAGGAGTCTTCAATATTATCTTTAACAATCTTGGATACAGCATCAATTTCAGTAGAAAGGGCATTTTGTTCCGTATCTAATTGTTTAAGTCTGAGTTCAAGCATCTGGTCTTCTTGCTGAATTAACGATGTTTTAGCGTTTATATCCTGAACCATTTTATCATACAGAGCATTTTCATAGTTATACTGGTTCATAGCATCTTTATATGCCTCATCATCGGTTACAGTTTCAACATTCAGCGTATAAGTAACAGAATCGTTTTCAAATCTTACACTTGTAAATCTGCCATTACCGTCAGTTTCCAGCAAAGCTTTTTGAGACTCATCTTTCTTTGTTGAAATATAGCTTGCATTATAGTATGAAAGCTTATCCTGACTGTCAATATGGTTTATGCCGGTACCGCTTGCATAAGAACGGTACAAATCTTCAAAGGTTGTATAATACGTAACACCGTTCATAGTAAACTGATAAACACCGCCGACATACTCGTCATTAGCATTAAAACAGTCAATAATTGCGGCATCAATATTCTGTTCTCGCATATCTTTTACTATTTGCTTTAATTCAGCCATTTGATTGTCTGTCAAATCTGTAAGCAGCGTAAGTTCACAGTTGCCGACATAAGTCGGTCGCATAAGGCTTTCATAAGCTTTTTCAGCTTCCTGATATGTCTGCAGTGCTTGAAATTCCATTGCCTGTAATGCAGATATCTGAGCATCATACTCGCCTGCGAGTGTTGCAATAGAGTTGTCTCCAGCAGTATTATAAACAGGAAGAACAGTTTGTGTACCGCCGGAAGAACCATTATACAAATTTCTTAAATCAGCGCGGAATGCTATTGCTCCGGAATCAGCATCGTAATATACGCTTGCATAATCTGTTTGTATACTGTCATCTAAAGCACCTTCAGCAACAAGTTTATCTACAGCTGCCTTCACTGTTTCCTGCACAGCCGGATCAAGCTTACTGTAACCGGTAAAGGAAGTCGGACCTTTTGTTGTCGTAGATGGCGATAAATCCGTAGTTGCCCCAGTGTATTCCGTATCATCGGCAATATTATAAAACTTGCCGCCTCGCAAATAATACTGCGTTCCTGCACCATCTGTATAAATCGGATCTCCGTCATCCGTATATTCAACAAGAGTTTGAGTGACGGTATAAACATCCGTCAGGGTATCATATTCGCATGCCGAGACCCCTCTAAAAGTATCGTTGTCAGCATAGTTGCTTAAAGTTGCAGCCTCGGCTTGTGCTGCCTGAGTAGCAGCTTTAGCTTCCTCATATTCCTGTTTTGTAGTTGTTACAAGTCTTAAAGCCGTCTCTATCTGATCTACCGTAGCAGATTCTCCGCTTGCAAACTGAACTTTAGGATCATTTCTTTTCTTTTCTGAACCCGTATAGACATCTTCGTAATAGTGATAATTTACAACATAATTATAATCCTCTTCAGGAGTTGCAAGCTGCTGCCAGCTATCGATTGTATAATCATTTATTCCGTCAGTATAAGAATACTGCTGCTTTGTAAAATCCTGAGTGCTTGGCGGAATAGGAACCTGCAGCCCGAGCATCTGGTTAAACAGATTTGCAGACTGATTAGATAAGACAGTACGAGCCTGATTTATCTGTTGACCTTCATATTCACAATTTGATTTTCTTGCAACAAGTGCCAGATACCTGGCTTGCGAAGCTGCCATACCCATAGCGGTATCTCCTATTTATTGTTGATTCTGTATTTGTTTTAACGGGATATTGTAAAAAGTCAATTCTCCACAGTATCATTATATAGTATTTTTACAATTTTTAATAAACCCGAAACTCAAAATTCGTATATTTGATGTAGCCGCTCTTCAATAAATCATACAAATATGGTACAATCAACAAATGAGATTCTTACTTTACCTGTCTTTCTTTTTAATTCTTTTTCAAAATTCTTGTTTTGCAATAGAAGAAGTTCTTTTGGAAGTTGACGATAATGCAACGCCTTCTCAGAATGTCAATAAAGTGTTTGAAGAAGACGGTGAATATACTTTATACGAGAGAATTCAGGATATCAAAGCAAAAGAGGTTAAAAATACGGATAGTTCCGCATATCTTTTGGACGGAATTTTAACAAAAAAGTTTGAGACAGGTATTTTTGAGACAATGCACCTGTTTGGTTACTATAGAGGAGCTGCAGATATTGATGTTTCGGAAGGCGGAGATACTTTATATGATTTTAGTGCAATTCAAGCCGGTATAAACGGGAAATTCAGGGGCGGACAGAATTTCTACGAAGCAAGATTCAGGTTTGACCGTCAGGACGGTTATTCTTTTATGCAGGCGCTGCCGATTGATATTTATGTCGCAAACGCTTCTATACCGCATCATACTATTATTCTGGGTAACACAAGAACGCCCACCGGTTATGAAGGTTCAAGATCTGATACAATTATTCCTTTTGTAGCCAGAGCGCAAATTTCAAGAAATTTTGGCAACACCCGCAAACTCGGCTTGAGGGTGAAAGGAAACTATGACCTGCTTGAGTATGATATTGGCGGATACAGCTCGGACACCTATTTCAGAAGTTTTTTCCCGGGAACTGAATTCTCCGGCTGGCTTACTTTGAAACCTCTTGGTAAAACAAACGGCAGGTGGGGTAAATTAAATCTCGGAGGCGGTGTTACCACGGGAGAAAACAATACAAGCTATACTGTTTCAGGTTTGTACGCCGGGTATGAGTATAAAAACTTTATGGCAAATTTTGAATACGCTTACGCTGACGGTTATAACGGCGCAAGAACAATTTCTACAAACAAAGCAGAGGGGTTTTATTCAACTGTCGGGTATAAAATTACTCCAAAGCTGCAGCTCCTTGCCAGATATGATCAGTATACGCCGGATAAAAACTTTCAGGATGATATAAGACGCGAATACTCTGCCGGTATAAATTATTTTATAAAAGGGCAGGCGCTAAAACTAATGTTAAACTATGTTTTTTGTCAGAACGATTTATTTGAAGACTCTCATAGAATAATACTCGGAACCCAGGTTATACTTTAGGCGGTGTATCTGTCAAGCGAGATAAATCCGCTTAATGTCGGGCTGTCTGCCGTATAATGCTGAGTTGCAACTTTATTTCCGCAGTTTCCTTCTACTGTTTCAAATGAACCGTCGGAGTTTACCTTTGTAACGATACCGGTGTGTGATTTTCCACCGTCTTTTTCAATCATAATATCTCCGACTTTGACATTTTGCGCAATAAAGTCAGCTTTACCGCTTGTCGGAACCTCGCTGTAGCAGCCGTTATTTCTGCCCCATTGCCGCAGGCTGCTTACCGATGAAAAGTTTTGGAACGATGAAGGAAGCTTGCTTCCAAAAGTTTCTTTTGTTACGTGTGAAACAAAGTCCGCGCACCATGGCTGGTTCACTCCGTTTGAAAACAATCTGTTTCCTTCAGCGTCGGAATTAACTCTGCCCAGATAGCTTTTTGCTTTATCAGCAAGGTTTAATTGCAAAGAAGTACTGCTTTTGCGCCTTGTAGAAGTAAATGTGTCGCCAATTTCCGGAGTGCTGAAATTATAACTGCTGAAAACATTGCCAAAATTATTATTAAAATTATAATTAATACTTTGTGTATCCCAGTTTGTCGGGAATATTTTTGAAAAATCCAGCGAGCTTAAGTCAAAAGACGGCAGCGGCGGAAAATTCCAGTTAAATAACGACGGCATTTGAAAAGTAAAATTTGCCGGCATAAATGACGTGAACCCGGAAAACCAGTTTGTCTGTGCGGTCAGATAATCTGTATTAAATTTTGCAAAGTTATCGTATACTGTCATAATAGTCCTTAAATATATAAAGTATATAAATAAGATATTATTGCCTTTTTGTAACAAAACTTAATGTTATTTAGTATGAGAAGAAAGAATTACATTTAATATAGGATTGGCAACAAAATAAAAATATAATATCATGCTAATATTATATGAAAAGGAGAGCTGATATGAAGAGAATAGTTTTAACAATAGGATTGTTAGCTGCAGTAAATTGTGCAGCTTTGGCTGACGGTAATGCTTTTACGCCGTTGGATTTTAATGATACACAATATGGCACAACCCAATCAACAGGAGTAACAAAGACAGGTACTTCATACTCTACAACAGACCCGGATGGTGTAGGAAACGGCAATATTCAAAACGCAATTCAACAGCTTGACAATGCTCAGGTTGATATCAGAAATGACCTGTTAAATTGCAAGACAAAATATGCTGATGTTGATGCGCAGTATAAACTTATTAAAACCGAAAGAAAAGCTTTGAAGAAACAGGTTTCTTCAATAGAAAAGCGTATTAAAGAAATCGATAAGGCAAAAGAAAAAATCAGAAAAAATATGTTATAAAAAAATCCGGCTTTGTCAGCCGGATTTTTTTATCTTTGCTGAAACAGCGGTTTCATCCTGTTTTGCATGCAAACTCCGAACTGACAGCTTGAATTATAGCTGTAATTACTTTCAACCGGAGCAAATTCCCGCGTCTGTTCCTGAATATCATCTCTTTGTATCGGATTGAGTCTGACTTCCGGACTCTCTGCAAATTCATTTATGTTTGTTTTTTGAGAATATGTCGGCGGAAGCTGCTCTCTAAATCCGGGTAACGTGCAGACTGTTGCGCCGTCTTCAACAGGACACATTGCATAAACAGGCATTAGAGAAAAAAATACACTTATTATTAAAAACTTTTTCATAGAAATCTCCTTTTCTATTTCATTTTAAAATATTGATGCCGGATAACATTAGCCAAATGTCTTAGTAAGAATCGACCGTTTGGAAAACTTTACATTATTTGATGGATGAAAAGATTAATTGTATGATGATAGTATAATATTGGTAATCGGGATTGTGGAGGAATTTCATTGTACGCATATCAACAACAAAAGACAGCTGGTCCGAGAAGGCTGCATGTTGTACCGGATAGAAGAGCAAGAGTTTTAAAACCTGTACGCAGGAAAACCAATCATTTTGCAAACTTATTAAGGCTTATAGTTGTTATGGCTTTTCTATTGTCTTTTGCGTATTTTGTACTTCCGACATCTTTCAGCAGACTGATTAAAAATGTGTTTTTCCCTGTTAAGATTCCTGTAAACGTTGCAGAACAGTACAATATGGCAAAAATAGATTACACAAGACCGGCTGCTGCTGAAATGTATTCTATAGCAAACCCTAGTACAAATTATTTGAGTAATGATTTGTTTATGAATCGACTTTTACTCACCCCTACCATACAAAAGACTCATAGCGAAGTCACTACTATGTATCATACAAACGAGATGAAAGGGCTGAAATCTCAGTTGATTTCTCTTATGCGTGAATATCCGACAATAAAGCCTGCAATTTATGTTTGGGAATATGAAAACGGGCGGTTTGTTGATATAAACGGGGATCAAATTTACCCTGCCGCAAGTATAATTAAACTTCCGGTGCTGGTTCGTTTATTTAAATCAATAGAAGCAGGACAGCTTACAATTTATGATGATATGTTATTAACTGATTATTACCAATCATCAGGCTCCGGAAGCCTGCAATATGCCCAGACCGGCAGAAAATATACAATTGATCAGCTTGCAAAAGTAATGATTCAGGATTCTGACAACACTTCTACAAATATGATTATGTCAAAGCTCGGCGGCATGGATGATATTAATATCGGGCTGAGAGACTGGGGAATTTCTAAAACTTACGTAAGAACCTGGCTTCCGGATCTTAAAGGTACTAATAAAACTACCGCTAAAGATATGGCAAAAATTCTTTATAATCTTGATAATCCGGGATTTTTAAACATAAATTCCAGAGAATATATTATTGACTATATGAGCCACGTTAAAAATAACAGACTCATAGCTGCAGGACTCGGAGACGGAGCAATGTTTGTGCATAAAACCGGAGATATCGGCTCAATGCTTGGTGATGCCGGTATTGTATACGCACAAAACGGCAAGAAATACATTGTTGTAATTCTTGCAAACCGTCCTCATAACGCCCCGCAGGGTAAAGATTTTATTGTAAAAGCATCAAGCCTCATATATAAGGCAATCGTCGGAGTTTAGGATATGTCAGGCGAAGCAGTTCTGTGCCTGAAAAATATTCATTTTAGTAAATAGCTATTTATTCATATATTTTGTCTGAATAAGTTTTCTCAAAGCCTTTGCATTTACAGACTGCGGCTCAAGCTCAATAATCTTATCCAGATTTTTAACCGCATCTTCATACTGACCGAGATCTTTTTGAATAACTGCTATTGAATAGTATGCGTCCACGAATTTTGAATCAAGAGCAACTGCAGTAACAAAATCGTCCAGCGCCTCTTTCGGATTTGTTTTGAAAAGAAGCTGACCGCGGTTAAAATACGCATCTGTCATAATTTTATTAAGCTTTATTGCCTTTGAATAATTTTCATAAGCTTCCTTGTCCTTTCCGAGGCTATGACAGGCAATACCCTTATAAAAATAGACTAATTCGTTATCCTTGTTATATTTCAATGACTCATCAAAATCTTTTAGAGCTTCCGTAAAATTACCCTCGTTGATTTCAGAAATACCGAGACTCAGATAGAACTTTTCGCTGAAATCTTTATCATCTTCCATACAAACTGTTGAAAATAAGAGTGCCTTGTTATCAAGAGCCATCCGGAATTTAGGATTAAGAATAATTGCCTTGTTGTAATCAGCAAGCGCCCCTTCATAATCCTTTTGTCTGAATTTTGTATACCC
Source organism: Candidatus Gastranaerophilales bacterium (assembly GCA_944324185.1). Lineage (GTDB taxonomy): Bacteria > Cyanobacteriota > Vampirovibrionia > Gastranaerophilales > Gastranaerophilaceae > CAG-196. The sequence goes on from CALUVI010000021.1 coordinate 14,657, forward strand.
GCGGTTATTAAAAGCAAGCGCACATTTTCTGTCAAGCTCTATAGCTTTATCATAGTCCTTTATCGACTCTTTGTACTCGCCAAGCTCGTTATTCACAAGCCCTCTGTTAATATAGGCGTCCAAAAAATCAGGATTAACTTCTATTGCTTTTGTATACAGTTTTTTCTTCTCCTGCATATCAGAAGATATTAATGCAAGATAAAAATAATACTCGTCATCACAATTCAGGCGCTTCAAATCTCTCTCAATGATTTTTCGGGCATATTCTAAATCGTTTGCATTAAGACTGTTTAAAATTTTTCTGATTACTTTTTGTTTTTCTTTCATTTCTTTATTTTAACATATTAATCAAGCTGTTTTCAATTACTCTAAACCTGCGGCTGTAGATAAATTATCAGGCAACAGGTCTGGCTAAAGTCCGGTAAAATTCAGTTAATGTTGGGTTTCACCCAACCTATATTTCTATATATCTATGCGTAAACCGGTTGATTTTTTTTAAGAATGGGGGGCAGCAAAGCTGCCCCCTCTGATTCTTACTTAACAAAGAAACTTGCGTTTACATTTGCGTTAATTTTAATAACTCCGCCTGAAATAGAGGTTGAAGTTCCTGCTGCCGAGCTTTCTGCAACTGCATCAGCCAGCATATTTTTTGCCATATAAAATCTAGGGCTGCCGTAATTATTTGCATTACAGCTTGCATCAAAACTTCTTACACCTTCAACTGTTGTACCCAGATTCTTTGCAAGAAAGTTTGCTCTTGTAGAAGCCTTCTTTGTTGCAATTCCAAGTAATTCATTACACTGGTTATCATAAGTTGATATTGAGAAATTAAGGTTATCAACGTTTGTAGCACCGGCTGCTATTGCCTTATCAATCATCTCACCAACTTTATCAAGTGATTTTGTATGAACAATTACTCTGTTTGAAACTTCATACTTGTCAAAGCTGCGCTTGCTTCCGGAATATGTATAAATCGGCTGGGCGCTAAAGTCGGAAGTCTTTATAAAATCTCCGTTTTTAGGATCCAGCATAGAACCTAATACAGAAAGCACTTTATCAGAAGCTTCTTTATTCAATTGTGTTGCCTTTTGCATAGATTTAGTATCAAAAGTCTGAACAGCAAAAGAAATTTCCGCAACATCAGGCGCAACTTCCGTATTTGCATTAGTTGAAACAGAGATATACCCTCTCTCGCTTCCCTGAATTGCAGCCTGAGATACTGCTACGGTTGAAGCGAACATTCCTGTAATAAGAGTCAATACTAATAGTTTTTTCATCTTTCCCTCCTAATTTACCTTTCATTATTATAAACGATTTTAAATTTAATTTGTTCATTTATAATAAAATTTATTATGAAGGCTTTAATTTATACTAAAAAAGGTATTAAGTTTACTGAAAAAGAAATTCCTGAAATCCAATCAGAGCGGGATGTTATACTAAAAGTCAAATTATCTTCTATTTGTACAAGTGATTTGCATATATTAAAGGGAGCAGTTCCTCAGACAAAGGAGGGTGTAACTTTAGGGCATGAATTTGTCGGAGAGGTTGTTGAAGTCGGAAGTGCAATAAAAAATCTTAAAAAAGGCGACAGAGTAAGCGCTAATTGTGAAACCTTTTGCGGCGAATGCTACTTCTGTAAAAGAGGTTTTATCAATAATTGCGAAAACGGCGGCTGGATGCTCGGCTGCAAAATCGACGGCTGTCAGGCAGAATACGTAAGAGTTCCGTTTGGCGATACCGGACTTACCAGGCTTCCCGATAATGTGAGTTATGAAAACGCCCTGTTTGTCGGAGATATTCTGTCAAGCGGATATTTTGGCGCTGAATTATGTGAAATAAAAGAAAACGATACAATTGCTATAATCGGCGCCGGACCGGTGGGATTATGCGCAATGGCTTCGGCTAAAACTTTCCATGCCGGAAAAGTTATTGCAATAGATATTGACAATTACAGGCTTGAATTTGCAAAAAGACTTAATCTTGCGGATTATATTTTTAATCCTCTAAATTGTGATATAGAAAAAGAGGTAAAAAATTTAACCTCAATGCGGGGTGCTGACGGAGTTATAGAATGCGCCGGCACAAATGAGAGCTTTCAAACCGCATGGAAAATAGCCCGTCCGAACTCGGTTGTTGCAATTGTTGCAATGTACGAAGAAGATCAGACGCTGCCGCTCCCTCAAATGTACGGCAAAAACCTGATTTTCAAAACCGGCGGAGTTGATGCAATACATTGCGGAAAACTGTTTGAAATGATATCAAAAGGTATTATTAACACCGATTTTCTCATATCAAAAACCTTTGATTTTAATGAGATTGAAAAAGCCTATAAATATTTTGAAAATCATACGGATAACTGCTTAAAAGTAGCAATAAAATATTAAACTCTCCTGACTGGAAGTCATTGACTATTAGTCAACAATATTTTATAATGATATTGGAGTTTAATTATGAATAAAAGACAGGCATCTGCACAGAAAACTAAGAATAAACTTGTCAAATCCGCATTGGAGCTGATTAAAGAAAACGGTTTTGACGGGATAAATGTAGAAGATATTACTAAAAAGGCAGGTGTTGCAAAAGGTACTTTTTATACTTATTTTAAGCGTAAAGAGGATATTGTGCTGGAAATCAGCCGCGCGCCTTTTAGTGAGATTACCCGAGAACTTGAGACAATGGATAATATGGAGCTTATAGAGCGCCTTACGCATTATTTTCACCGGTTTATGGAATGCGTTGAAACCTGCGGGATAAATATTTGCCGTGAATGGATAAGAGACGTTATTGACCCTAACCACGTACCGGAGAATATAGACGGGCAGAAATGGAACTATGACGTGATAATGCTCCGTGAGATCTTGAATATAGCCGTACAAAACGGTGAGTTAAAAAAAAATACACCAGTTGAAGCAATCACATATATTATAATAAGCGAGCTTTACGGAATGATGACTTCATGGTGTATGTCAGACGGTAAATTTGAACCGCTTGACTGGACGCATAAGTTTTGTGAAATTCAAATAGCATCAATCTTTGAACCATATATTAAAAAATGGAGGAAAAGCCTATGACAAACAAAAAAGTACTGGTTGCATACTTTAGCGCCACAGGAATCACAGAGAAACTTGCAAACACACTTGCGAAGGCTACAGGAGGGGATATATTTGAAATAAAGCCTGAAAAGCCTTACACAAGCGAAGATTTAGACTGGACAAACACCCAGAGCAGAAGCTCTGTTGAAATGAGAGACAAACACTACCGTCCGGCAATAGCTTCTAAACTTGAAGATATCAGCGCTTACGAAGTTGTATTTGTCGGATTTCCTGTATGGTGGTACAGAGAGCCTTCAATTGTTGATACGTTTTTGGAATCTTATGATTTTTCAGGAAAAACCGTTGTTCCTTTTGCAACCTCCGGTGGAAGCCCGATTGGAAATTCCGCAAATAATATGAAGCTTGTCGCTCCGAAATCAACTATTCCGGAAGGCGAATGCTTCCCTGCAAACACTCCGGAAGATGTCTTGAAAAAATGGGCAGAAGAGTGGATTTAGTTTAATAACCAGAAAGCGCGGCGGGGAAAATCCCCGCCGCTTTTTTTCATCTATAGCATTTTCTATTTCCATTCAGGGAAATAATAAACCGTGATTACATCTGCAGTAGTTATTTTTGCGTGTCCGCCTTTAATAAGATTGGTAAGAATTCCAGACGGCGGCAAAAACGTAAGCGCCCACTTAAAAGGATAAACCCAGTAAACAAGATTCAGTCCGGTTTTATGATAATCTGCCATAATCTTTGAAGATTCAAGCCCCTCTATCTCAAAATCACCAAGATAAATATAATACGGGATTCCGTTCATTCCGCTCTCTACAATCTGCTCAATCTTAGCATTTGCCGGCGTTCCCTTCTTTAAGAAAAGTCTGTTTTTGTAAAACACATTTGACTTTACCTGCAGCTTTACCTCTTCGCCAAAAAGATATTTTCGCTTATCTCTTGTTGAAATATCCCCGCAAACCTTTAGTTTTACCGGAATATATTCCGTGCTTGTATAATCATAGTCAATATGCGCTTCCGGTCTGGGAAAATTTTTGCCGGCAAGAAATTTATCAACAAGAAAATCACCTTCTGCCCGAACATTTGCGCAGAATAATAACATTAGTATAAATATTGATAAAATTTTATTCATATTTAACCTTGTAAACCGTTTTGTATTTTAATTTCCGCTCAAAAATTTTCCTGTTTTCAATAGAACTCAAAAGAAAATTCTGATAGTACGGATTTTCTATGTATTCATTATTCTCAAGAAAATACGGATATTTTATAAAAATATATTCATACACTTCTGCCAGTCTTTTGGAAGTAAGGTTATGGGCAGATAACCAGTCATTCCGTCTTTGCGGACAGGATTTCTGGACAAGAGTAATCAGACCGAGCGGATTATATCCGGCATTAACCATATAATCCACAGCCCGCTTGTCAGAAAACTTTTCATACTTTTTAGGCGCAATTTTGACTTCTATAGCCCCCATAAAGCCTTCATCCTCATAAGATTTCAACGCATCTGAAATTTTCATTGCAAGCAGTGCAGCCATCTCATCATCTGTTTCGGTATACTTTATCTGGTCGCCGTAAACCATAATCTGACGTCTTGTAATCTCGGGTCTGCCTTTGTATTTTTTATCTTTTTTAGAATACGCAAAAACAATTCTCTTATTTATCTTATTAGAATTTAAAATTTCAAAACCTATATTATCAATATGCGACTGAATATCAATCTCACTAATAATTGCTTCATTATCCGCAGCCGGAGCAGACAGCGGAATTAAGAAAAAACATAAAGCAGTTATCAGGCATTTTTTTAAACCCATAAAAAGCTCTCCCAATGCATTATTAATTCCATAATCCGATAGTATCATATCCATAAAATGATAACAACCTGCCCCTCTGTATTAAGCATTAAAACTATGCTATATTATAAATATGCAAAGAAGGACATATCTGAATGGAAGTGTAAAAGACGGTAAAATAATGAGATGGCCGATTAACAATCTGGTTGTCTATATTGCGCCGATGAAGTTTTACTCCAAACCGGGAGAAGACGCCAAGTTCAGAAAAATGGTTATTGACGCATTTAATGTGTGGTGCGCTGCAACCGGAGGAAAATTAAGATTCAAAATTACAAGCGTTCTTCTTGAATCAAATATAAATGTTGACTGGAAACGCGTTGACAGACAGGCTCTCGGACACTGCTATTTCAGCTGGGATCCTCAGGGAAGGCTTTACGGAGCAGAAGTTGCAATAGGGCTTACTGACGGCAGAATCCACCAGAAATACGACAGTGATATAGAAGTGTATCATACAATTCTCCATGAAATAGGGCATTCACTCGGCTTACAGCATAGTCCTTACAAAGAAGATATTATGTATACCCCCCATCAGTACGGCGTTGCCTCGCTTTCAGAGAATGACAAATATTCAATTAACTGGCTTTACAGATTGCCAGCAGGTGCTTCTGTCAAGCAAATTGCTTCAAAATACGGAATTACAACTTCTTCTGATATTGATACGGTTATAAAAAAAATCGATGAAAAAAACAATTCATCAGACGAACCTGAAAAGATGCAGCTTTCTACCCGCAGAGATTTATTGCAGGAAGCCGCTAATATCGGGGATTTGAAGAAATATAACATGATGCTTCAGAATATTTCTCTCTCTTCAAATGTTAAGAATTATTTAAATAATAACAGAAAAAATTAAAAATAAGGCAATTTTTGTAAAGCAAATGTTTTTATAAACATATAAGGTTAGAAACTATAAGGTTATTTAAATGATTGATCCTTTAACATTTAAAGCCAGTGTTGCATATAATAAACAAGTTGAAGAAGAAAATGCGTCTGAAAGTTCTCCGAATCCTTTAAGGCTGAAAGCAAACTTATCAAGTCTGGCAGCAATATCTAATTACAATCAGGTTTTATTAAAACCAAAAATCGATAAAGATACAATCGGTGTAATTAATGCTGCAGCAGAGATGATGAAACTTGTTCCGGCTAAGCTTGAACTTCCTTACAGCTTTAAAACGGATGATATAAACGGTGAAAGAATTTATGACTCTAACGGTAAACTTAAACTGATTAAAGAATACAAAAACGATACAATTACTGAATACTATCCTTCTGAGAATCCTGAAACCATTGAAAATATTCTGGAAAAAGACAAAGCCGGAAATATTATATCAAAAATCCAGCCCGTAAAACAGGAGGACGGAACGTACAAAACAAATGTAATTATTTTTGATGAGAAAATTAACAATAAGTACATAATGTTTCAGGTGGAAGACAGCGGCAATATAAACAGTGTTACTGAAATTTTTGAGAACGGAAAAAATTTCAGAAGCCTGATTTTTAATCCGAAAAATTTGTATCCTGGGCGGTATATTGAATCTAAAGAAAATAAAGATGGAGAATTTGAACTTACGGACTGTAAATTCGGGAAAAATTTTGATGTAAAAGAATTAAAACAAATAACTCCTGCAAAGGAAGTAAATATAACTTATTCCGGAAACAGAAAAAATATCGACGTAAGACGAAAAATTCCGGAAGAATAATTACTCAATATACTTGCCGTCAAAAAGCTCCAGAACCATTTTTTCCTGATCGGTTTCTTCCCGCTCAGGCTTTTTAGGCTGCGAAGTTTTAGTTTCTGCTGCTTCTGCACTATTTTCTACGACATTATCAGGAATCGTTTCAGGCGGTTCTTCATCCTCAATTACAGGCTGTTGAGGCTTTGAAGGCTGAGGCAGAGACTCTGATTTAGCCTCCTGTTGAATTTGAGGAGCTATCTTTTTTTTTTCTTCTGAAACAGAAGCCGGTATTGAGGCGGCTAAATTCGCATCACCGCTTTGCGGAAGTCTTACGACAATCTTTGAATCCTGCTGATTAAACATTGTATTTGCAGCTTCAACAAGCATTTGCTTTTTATTTGTATCATTAATTTGTGATACAAGTTTTTCGTTTTTAAAAGTTATTATAACCTCATCAGAAGCTATTTTTACTGGAGTTGCAAGATGTAAAAGAGCTTTTGTTGCAGGACTTTTGATATTTACAAGAAGTGTCTGCCAGAGTGTGTTAATATCATTGCCGTCCGGTTTTCTTGATATTGGAGGCGGTGTGAAATCGTCCTGTTGTTCTTGCTTAGGCGCCGCTGCAGCTGGAGATTCCGCCGGCGGAACCGGTGCAGGTCGAGTGACAGGCTCTGTTTCAGCGGCTTTTTGAGGGACAGGTCTGACCGGAGCAGAAACCTGAGCCGGCTGAACTATTCTTTGAACAGGCTGCCCGACGGAGACTCCGCCTGCTTCAAGAGCTTTAACCCTGTTTTGCAATTCCAGAAGAGTTGTATTTTCTGTCATATTCGCAAAATCAATCATTCCGACTTCAAGCCACAAATGCTGATTTGTAGCCAGTTTAACTTCTTTTATGTAATATGTGATTCTCTCAAGTAAAAACACAATCTGCTGGGTTTCAAGCAGGTCTTTTTGCTTTAGCATTTCTGTAATCTGAGGTTCATTTAAACCCGTTAATTCCGGCAAAAGTTCTTTTCTGCAAGTTTTTACTATCAAAAGGTTTTTGAAATACTCGGACAGGTTTGTTAAAATCTGCAAAGGCTCGTTTCCTGCATTGTATATCTCATTCAAAATCTCAATAGCTTCATTTGGAGAAGATGCAATAATTTTTTCGCTCAGTTTATTTAATGTATCAAATGAAATCCTTCCGAGAACTGCATTTACGTCATCTACAGTAACTTCTTTTGTAACACCTAAAAGACTTAACTGGTCTAAAAGTGAGATGCTGTCTCTCATACCGCCTGCAGAATTTTTTGCAATTGCAAACAGAGCATCATCCGATATATTAATTTTTTCCTGATCAGAAATATATCTCAAATGTTTTACAATATCTTCTGTTGTAATCCTTCTGAAATCAAATCTCTGGCAGCGGCTTTTTATAGTATCAAGAACTTTATGAACTTCCGTTGTTGCAAGAATAAAGATTACATTTTCCGGCGGCTCCTCAAGAGTCTTAAGAAGCGCATTAAATGCGTGGTTTGTGAGCATGTGGACTTCGTCAATAATATAGATTTTATATTTGCCGTTTACCGGAACATACTGGATTTTCTCGAGAATATTCTGCGTATCCTCGACTTTTCTGTTACTTGCGGCATCAATTTCTATAACATCAATCGGTACGGAATTTGTAATATCTCTGCAGCTTTCACACTCACCGCAAGGATGAATGGTAGGACCGTTTTTGCAGTTAAGAGATTTTGCAAGTATCCTTGCAGTAGAAGTTTTTCCCGTTCCTCTCGGTCCTGTAAACAAAAAAGCGTGCGCAATTTTTCCGAGTTCAATAGCGCTTGTGAGAGTCTTTTTGATATGCTCCTGACCTACAAGCTGTTCCAGCGTCTGCGGACGATATTTTCTGTATAATGGTACATAATTCCCGCTCATAAGATAAGTTTAGCATAAAGAGATATTGAGGTAAATAATAAGTCTGCATTTAATAAGGAATGTACTTCTTTTTGTAACAACGAAAAAAGTATAAATAAATTTACTATTTTCAAGTATAATAAAAATATGAAAAGAGAGAATTTAGATAAATTAAAACAAGAATGTCTGGAATGCAAAAAGTGTCCGCTTGGCGAAACAAGGATTAATATTGTATTCTCAGACGGCAATGCTGATACGGCAAAAGCGATTTTGATAGGAGAAGCCCCTGGAGAAAACGAGGATAAGACAGGAACTCCGTTTGTCGGGCGTGCAGGCAAGCTTTTAAACGAATTTCTTAAAAAAGCCGGAATTTCAAGAGAAAAAGACTTGTACATAATAAATACGGTAAAATGCCGCCCGCCTAAAAACAGGGTTCCGACCGATACGGAAAAAGCAGCCTGCGAAAATTATCTTTTAAAACAAATAGAAATCATTAATCCAGAAGTTATGATTTTTTGCGGCGCAACTGCTTTAAAATCGTTCTATGACAAAAAAATACAAATTTCAAAAATCAGAGGAGAAGTTCTGGAGCTTGAAATAGGCGGGAAAAAGAGAAAATGCATTCCGATTTTTCACCCGTCTTATCTTCTCAGATACCATTCGCTTGAAGAAGGAAGCCCGAGAGATTTAATGCTCAAGGATTTGACCAAAATAAAAAATCTTATATCTTAATTTCAAGTTTAGGATTTTTCCTAAACCACGTAAGCTGGCGTTTAGCAAAGTTTCTGGTATGCTGTTTGAGTTTATCCAGAGCTTCGTCAAGTGTACATTTACCGTCCAGATAAGATAAAATCTCCTGATACCCGATTGTACAGACAAAATTCTTTATCCTTCCGTGTTTTGCAAGCAGTTTTTCGGTTTCTTCTATCAAACCCTTTTCCACCATCATGTCAACTCTGCGGTTAATTTTTTCGTACAAATCTTCTCTTGAAGTGAGTAGAGGCATTCGCCAATCAACATCAAATTCAGGTTCTTTTTCAATCTCCAGTTGGGAAATCGGCTTATTTAAAGTCTTAATAACTTCAATTGCCCTTACTATTCTGCGCTTGTTAGCCTCTTTCAGCCTATCTGCCGTAAGACTGTCCAACTCCTCTAATTCTTTTAGCAAAACCTCTTTTTCTTTCTTATCCAGCTTTTCTCTTAATTCATAATCTGCTTCAACCCTCGGGAGATTGTAATGTTCAAGCAGCACTCTTAAATATAAGCCCGTTCCGCCTGCAACAATAGGAACTTTACCGCGGGAAATTATATCATTAATGCATTTTTTCGCGTCATCATAATAATTTCCGACCGAATAATCAAACTCGGGTTCCACAATATCAATCATGTAATGCTGAATCCCTTCACGCTCTTCCATATCCGGTTTTGCAGAGGCAATATCAAACCCTTTGTAGACAAGCCTTGAGTCGGCTGAAATTATCTCGCCTTCGAGTTCATGTGCGAGTTCTATTGCCATTTTTGTTTTGCCGCTCGCTGTCGGACCGACTACCGCTATAACTTTCTGTTTCATATTTACATAATACATTAAAATCAAAAAGTGTGATATAATATCCGTATGTTAAAGAAAATTCTTGCATCAATTTTACTTTCAATGTCGCTTTCTGTATACGCTGCAGAAATACCTGTTGATGCAAAACTGGATTACAATCAGGGTATAGATTTTTACAAACTCGGCATGTACGAGCGTGCAATAGAATGTTTCCGCTCGGCAGTCAAAACGTATCCTGATTACATTGATGCTTACTATAATCTTGCGGCAGTTTTAGAATACTTAAAACAGTACGCTGAAGCTTTATCGGTTTATAAACAGGTTTACTTAAGAAACCCGAATGACTATGAAGTAATTTACAAGCTTGCACTTATGAGCTCCAAACTTGAAGATTACACAAAAGCTGCAGAATATTTGAAACTAATACCGGAGACAAGCAGCTACTATTCAAGAGGTCAGGAACTTGCAGAAACAATAAAAGTTTCAACAACTCTTCCTGCTCCTCAAACTAATCAGCCTTCCAAGGTTGCAACAAAATCCGGAATTTATGAGAATATTCTCTCTCCTACAGGTATAACCTCGGATAATTCCGGAAATATTTACGTTGCGACATTCTCTGATAACACCATTGTAAAAATCACTCCTGACGGAAAAAGACAGGTGTTTCTCAAAAGCTCTTTAATAAGCGGTCCGATAAGCCTTGTATCAGACAGTGTCGGAAATATTTATGTTTCCAACTACAATACAAATACCGTTGTTAAAATTACGCCTCAGGGAGCGCCGTCCGTTCTCGTATCAAAGCTTGATAAGCCTTACGGATTGCACGTTGAAGGCAATATGCTCTTTATAACCTGTCAGGGGTCTAACTCAATTTACAGACAAAAGATTAATAATTAGAGATAACATTTAGGCTCTTCGCCTTCAACTCCCGCATAAAGTTCTACATACTGTTTTGCAGGACTTGAGTCAATTTTTGTAAAGAGAACTTCTTCTATCTGGAAGAATCCGACATCTGCAGTCATTTCAACTGTAATTTTAATCGGCTTTCTGTCACCGTGTTGAATTCTTATACGGTTAATAGCATTTGCGGAATATTTATGAATATCGCCGACTCGCGGGGTTTTATTGATAGAAAGAGGTATTCTTGCTCTTCCCTTTGTCATATCACACCCGTCTGCAATCAAAATAATTCCGGCTTCTGTTGAATGAATTTTTCTTGATGACATATGCCCGATAATAGCTTCAATTACAATAGAGCGGATTATTACACGTTTATGCAAATCATGCGGAAAGACTTCCGTCAAAGCTCTTTCAATCAAAGGTTTGGCAAGTATTACAGACATTTCTTCATGTCCCTGCCTTCCTATCATCATCCCGAGATCGTGCATAAGCCCCGCAAGAATTACCGCACACATGCTGTCTTCAAATGTCCCGATTTCTTCTGTCTCTAAAGAGGTTTTTATTCCTGCTTCGTGAAGAATATTAAGCATTTTTATAGCATTAGCCGCAACCTGTCTCATATGGACAGGTCCATGGTCATTGTAACCCAGACGCTTGATTGAAACATTGTTTGCATAGTCCTGCATTTCCTGCAGCTCTTCATCTTCAAACAAATAATTCACAAGTTTCAGGCAATTAGGGTGATTTTGGAGTCGTTTTAATATCTTAGACTCAACCGAAACTTCTTTTATTGATTTCATACTGTCATGATAACACATTTTAATGTGGTAGTAAATCCTTATTATTTAAAACTCTAATCCTTTTTTTGCAGGATAAAATCTAAAATTAAACGTGGTATGATATGGTTTGAATGAGATATAGTATAAATTTGAGGACAATATGCAAGTTTCAAAACGTTTGGTAGTACGAAAAGAAATCCCGATAGATAATTCCAAAGACTTAATCACATCCATGGATGTTGCAATGGCAGAATACTATTGCAAGAACAATAATTTTGAACGCGGTCTTGAACTTTATCGCGAAGTAATATCAGAAATTCCCGACGAAGCGGAAAGAAACAGTGTTATTAATCAATATATTAATCAGGCAATAAATTATGCACAGAGATTAAGCCTTGATAAAAAATACATAGAAGCAATCGAAGAGTACCGCAATATTATGAAGTACTCCGGCTTCCCTATAAATATTTACAAAAATATCGGGCTTTGTATGAAGTCAATCGGCAATGCCGATTTAGCAATAAAATTCCTCAAACGTTTTGAAGAGATTTCTCCTGATAAAGAAGATGTTTACGTATATCTTGCAGACCTTACTTATACTGATATTAAGGACAACAAGAAAGCTATTGAATACTATGAAAAAGCTCTGGAAAAAAATCCGAGAAACTTCTCTATCTACAATATGCTCGGACACTTGTATTCAACCTGCTATCAGGATAAATATAAAGAAAAACAAATTGATTATCTTACAAAAGCGTATGAACTTGCGCCTAACAACAGAATTATTGTCAAAAACCTTGCTTATGTTTACGGAAAATTTGACGAAGTTCAAAAAGCGGATGAATTTTATTCCAAACTTATGTATCTGAACCCGACACATTCAGACTTACACGCTTACGGCGCATATCTTGTACGCCACCAGCGTTTCTCGGAAGGATTCAAATTCCTCCAGCACAGGTTCCAGAAAGAAGATTTGAAGAATGTTGCCTTCCCGCAGCTATTTTCTTCTAAAAAGAAAAAATGGAACATGAAAATTGATATCAAAGATAAACGTATTCTTGTACATTTCGAACAAGGTTTTGGTGACTCTATTATGTTCATCCGGTTTATTGATGAACTCAAAAAAATGTGCAAAGAAGTATCTGTTGTTGTACAGAAACAGCTTGTGGAATTATTCAATGATTCCAAGCTCGGCGTAGAAATCTATACGGAAGATCAGATACCGAATATCAGTTACGATTATTGGATTCCGATGATGGATCTGCCGATTGTGTGCGAAACAAAACCGAGTACAATTCCAAAAGCAGGCGGATATTTAAAAGTTCCTAAGACAAAAATTAATGCTTACAGAAAAAAATATATTAATGATAACGACAAGATTAAAATCGGTATTGCATACGAAGGTACTCTTGCAAGTAAAGAAACAGACAGAGACATTCCGCTGCACTATTTATACTCTCTGATGGAGCTTCCGGATGTAGAAGTATACAGCTTCCAGGTAGATGACCTAACCCGCCAGATGGATAGAATTCCGCCTGAGGCTCAATTGATAAGGCTCGGAAGGACTTTCAAAAACTGGGAGGATACTGCCTGCGCAATGAATTGCATGGATTTAATGGTAACAACAGATAACGGTGTTATGAACCTTGCAGGCGCACTGGGTGTCAAGACGTTCGGTCTCTTCAACAGAATCGTTGAATGGAGATGGTTTAAGGTTGAAGGTGATGACATTGCCTGGTACAAGAGCATTAAGCCGTTCCAGTGCCCGACATCAGGCGCGTGGGAAGTTCCTGTCGGAAAAGTTATGGAAGAAGTTGACAAGCTTAGATGCCAGAAAGTTGCTGAAAAGCTTAAAGGTAAAGCCTAAATAGTTTTATTGTTTAGAAAATAATAACGCAAGCTTTTGCAGGAAGGTTAATTTTCTTACAGGATCATTATTGCTGCCTTTACTTCCTTTTTTTACATCCATAAGCTTATTAGTCTTGCTTGCAGCTTCGCCGTTCATCTTCATAGCATCTTCAAGATATTTGATTTTGAACGGATGTTTCTTCAAATCAGTATCGGAAACTTTCTTAAGTTTGCTTCCGAAAATCTTTCCGGCTTCTTTTGCAATAAGTTCTACTTCACCGTTTGAATAACCTTCTCTTTCGAGTTTTCTTGCAAAGTTTTTAAACTCGCTGCTCTTATAGAATTTTGAATCAATAGCGCCGATGTCTTTCAAATACATTTCAAGCAGAGCTTCAATCTGCTCTTTCTTAGGCAAAGGCACTTCAATTTTATTGTTAAATCTTCTAAGAGCAATCGGGTCAACTATACCGTTTTTCGGGTGATAGTTTGAAGTTGTGATAACAGTAACATTTTTACATTTGTCTCTCAATCTGTCTAGTCCCGTAAGGACTGCAGCTCTTGATTTTGCGACTTCTTCCGCGCCGTGCTGACCGTCAGGAACTTTTCTCATAACCGCATCAATTTCATCTATACATACAACAAACTTTTTGTCCTTTTCAGCGTTTGCTTTTGCAATAATTTCATCAAAGCAGCTGCTTATCCTCATACTTGCAGCGTCTTTATAAGGAGAACCTAAGTCCGGATATTTAATACAGGTATACATAGCGCCTGTTTCCTGTGCAAATTGTTTTGCAACGTAAGTTTTTCCGGTACCGCCATGTCCGTAGAGGTACATAATATCAATATTGTTACCCATGCCTGACCATTTTCTGGCTTCTTCGGATAATCCTCTGTTTGAAATTATATTATCAAACGCTTTTTTCAAAGATTTTGCAGTTGTTTTGGAATCCAGAGAGGCAACCGTTTTTTCCTTAGAAAAATCTTCCCATTTCAGATTAACTTTTGTAAGCGACTTTAATTCTTCATTTGCGTGATTTCCTGCTGCAGCGGCTTTTCCGAATTTCTTAAGCCCGAATGCCGCAAGCACACCTAATACCGCGGTTGTAGCAAAAGCAAGCGCAATACCGATTTGAGCGACAACACCCGCTTTATTCCAATTTTGTTGGGATTTAGCATCCTTCTCAGCCCTCTGTTCCGCCATAGCCTGCATCATAAATATATCATCCGACGGCATCTCAACAGGCATCGGAGGGGTATAACGGTTATTATAATTAACCGGAACGGCAACTGCCTGCGCATCTGCTTTAAACCTTACATTGTTGTTAACCTGCATTGTCATAATAATTTCACCTAAAATCTAAACCTTCATAATATATATAAAACAATTTTCTTACAAAAATTGACTTTTTGTAACATTTGTTAAACAGTTGTTTTTAAATCCGCAAGCAGTTTTGCAAACTCCGCATCAGTAAAATTCATCTCATGCTGCTTGCTCTTGATTGTTTTCAGAATATCAATTATATCAACCGATTTTTCCGTACCTTTAATTGAAGCGGCAGTCGCATCATAAATTGAATCCAGAGTTCTGAAAGAGGTATTATGGTCAGGTTTTGCCAGAAATTCAGCAATTTTATTCAACTCATCAGAGCCGGATTTAAGTTTGTCACTGACCATAGAAGCGTCTTTGTAATGGTATTTTACGGAATTTACAATCTGGTCTTTTGTCGGAAGATCAACAAGAACTTTCTCACTGAATCTGTCTAACATTGGTCTATCCAGCTTTTTACCGCCTATAACAATTCCTTTTTCTATATCAATAGGAAGGTTTGTTGCCCCGATTGTTATAATATTGTCGCGCTTACCGAGTTTTTCGGTAAAACATTTCTTAAACTCATTGAGCATATCGTTTGAATGTTTTGCATTCAAGCTGTTATCGGTCATCATAACCGAATCAATTTCATCAATAAATACAAAGAATTTTTTAGAAGGATTTGCGTCAGCTTCTTTGCAAATCATATCAACGGCTTTATTTAGGTTACGTTCGCTTACACTCTGATATTCAGAGCCCAGACTTGTTACATCCAGTGACGCAAACTTTGAATCAGGAAATTCTTTCGCAAGAGCTTTGGCAAAAGTTGTCTTACCCGTTCCCGGAGGGCCGTATAATAAAACCGACTTGGTTGGCTTACCTCCTCTGTTTTTAAGGACTTGAGGATTCTCAACACTGTTTTTAAATTTGTTTATAAAATTCTTTAAGCTATCCGGCAATGCCATATCATCAAGCTTAGAAGCTTTACCCAAATCTGACCAGATTTCTTTAAGCTCGCTTGTCTTTTTACCCATTCCGCCGCCGCTTCTCATCATTAAGAATACAGACGCTATTATCGCAATCAGCGCGCCTGCCTGTAAGCCGGTCATTATATTTTGTTTACGCTTTGCACTTTTCTGCTCATTTTCCCGCTGCTTTATAAATGTATCAATATCATTACTGTTTGCAGGCGTTAAAGCTGCTGCCCGAAAGTTCGGCTTACTGCCGGTTTTTACCGGAACCAGCGCTGTACTGCTTGATGTTGTAATCGGATTAATTTCGTTCATAGAAACTCCTACACTTGTCCTTCTAACATGTATAAAACAAAAGAATTGACAAAATTGCGCTTATTGTAAAGATTTGTAAAAGTTTTTCAAACATGCCTAAAGTTTTCAAAAAAAATGCCGATATATATATTAAAGATTCTAAATGGGTGGACACCTCACCCCGACCCTCTCCTCAAGGAGAGGGAGGAAACAAGGAAACACCCCGCTCTCTCTTCAAAGAGAGGACGGAAACAATGAATCCGCCCCGGACTTCTCCCCAAAGAGAAGACGGAATTCTTAAAAAAGGGACAATAAAGGAAAGAAAAAATGGGATTAGCCTGCTCAAACATTAGACTATTAACATTGACCGCCCGCAAAGCTGATTGCGAGTACGGTATCTCTGTTGCATCTATGAGAAAGATGGCAATCACAAGAGAGCAGAGCGCCCTTGCCAGCGAGTATAACAGCAAACTACAGGCTAAAAGTATTTCTTTCTATGATGAAGGGAAGTATAACAAGATTAATTACAACTATTTGATGGGATATGGTGCAAACTATACTGCTATAACCGGCGGTACAAGACCTTTGAAAGATGAAAATTCAATGATTTTAACCGACTACAAAGGTCAGGTTGTATTGAGTGCGGATTATGCAAATGCCATAACCGCTGTTTTAGGTTCGTCTGCAATGGATTCTCAAGGAAGAGGCGGGACTTTCTCAACGGATCAAATACCTGCAATGCTTGCGGAATTGATTCCGGGATATACAGAAGAACAGTTTAAAACAGTTATTGACGGAGATAAAGTCACATCAAGCTATGAAGCAAACGGCGTCCAGACAATAACCGGAGAGAGTACCGGAAATTCAACAACAATCGACAACTCGGATACTGCGACTTCTTTAATCCAGCAGCTTGTTGACTTCTATTATCCGATATTCTCCGCTGCAGCAGCAAACGGATGGACTACAGAGTATAATAATGAAATTAAAAATAATGATGACTATATAAGCGACGGATTGGTGAGCGGAACATTACAGCTTGCAAGCGTAAACGACGAGGGTAATTATGAACCGGATACTTCTCTAACTTACTTTGTTACGGCAGGACTTGTTGAGTCAAGAACAGATTCCGACGTGAGAGAAGAAATCACAGCCTGGTATGAAGCTGAAAAAGCGGCAATTTCAGAAAAAGAAGACTGGCTTGATATTGAAATAGATAACCTTTCTACAGAGCTTGAAGCAATTAACACAGAAATTCAATCGGTCAAATCAATGGTAGATGATGCTATTACCTCTGTATTTGATTGGGGCAGCTAATAGAAACTGATAATTTGACATAATTTTCTTTCTTTTCCTTTTTAAAAAAGACTTACCCTATGGCAAGTCTTTTTTTTCATATTTACTTATTCATTTACCCCTTACCCCTATCCTTTTACAACAGTGCTTTTGATATGGAGTTCTCTCATCTGCTGCAGTGAAGCTTCACCGGGAGCGTCGCTCATCAGGTCTTTTGCACTTGCGTTCTTAGGGAATGCAATAACATCACGGATTGAATCAGTTCTGCATAAGAGTGCAACAAGTCTGTCCAGACCGATTGCAAGACCTGCATGAGGCGGAGTGCCGTATTGAAGAGCATTAACCATAAATCCAAACTTTTCGGTTGCTTCTTCTTCCGTTAAGCCCAATGCCTTAAATATTTTCTTCTGAACCTCGGAAGAGTGGATTCTGACAGATCCGCCGCCGAGTTCTGTTCCGTTATAAACAATATCATAAGCTATTGATTTAACGTTGCCCAGATCACCGCTATCAAGTTTGTCTAAATCTTCAAGGTTAGGTGAAGTGAACGGATGGTGCATTGCCATAAATCTGCCTTCTTCGTCTGACCATTCGAACATCGGGAAGTCTACAACCCACAATAGATTGTGCTTATTCTCGTCAATCAGATTAAGAGATTTACCAAAATGTAATCTCAATCTTCCCATAATGTCATAAACAAGTTTCGGTTTATCTGCAACAAAGAAGATTATATCTCCGGCTTCTGCGCCCGCTCTTTCCTGAATTGCTTTTGCCTGTTCTTCGGTTACAAACTTAAGTACAGGTGATTTTGCAGTACCGTCTTCGTTGTAAATAATATTTGCAAGAGCTTTTGCGCCAAAAGATACTGCAAGTTTTGTAATATCATCAATATCTTTTCTTGAATATTTTGCTCCGCCCGGAATTCTTATACCTCTGACGATTCCGCCGTTAAGCAGAGTATTTTTAACAATTTCAAAATTAGATTCCAGAATAATATCACCGATATCAAACAGTTCTAAGCCAAACCTTGTGTCAGGTTTATCCGAACCAAATCTGTCCATAGCTTCCTGCCAAGGCATCTGGATAAACGGAGGTTTAATTTCCACTCCTGCAGCCTTAAACGCATCAACAAGCAGACCTTCAACAACCTTTATTACATCCGGCTGCTCTACAAAAGACATTTCCATATCAATCTGGGTGAATTCCGGCTGCCTGTCGGCTCTTAAGTCCTCATCACGGAAGCATTTTGCAATCTGATAATACTTTTCAATACCGCCAACCATCAATAATTGTTTAAAAATTTGCGGAGATTGAGGAAGAGCAAAGAATTTGCCCGGCTGAACACGTGAAGGAACAAGATAATCTCTTGCGCCCTCCGGAGTTGTTTTTATTAATATAGGAGTTTCAACTTCCAAAAAGTCCTGATTGTTCAGATAATTTCTTACTGCCTGAACAATATTGTGTCTTGTTTTGAGGTTATGAAGCATTTTTTCGTTTCTGATATCAAGATATCTGTATTTAAGTCTGATATCTTCAGAAACATTATCATCCCCGAGAACAAAAGGAAGAACCTTTGATTCCGCAAGAACTTCAACAGATTCAGGATACATTTCCACCTGACCTGTAGGGTATTTTTCGTTATATGTTTCCTCAGGTCTTTTGGTAACTTTTCCCTTAACCATAATTACATATTCGCTTTTGATTTTTTCAAAAGCTTTATGCACTTCCGGATTAATCTGCGGGTTAGCTACAAGCTGGAAAAATCCGCTTCTGTCACGGAGTTCTATAAATAAAATACCGCCTAAGTCTCTGACTGTAGAAACCCAGCCGGATAAAGTTACTTCTTCATTTAAATTGCTCAAATTCAATTCGCCGCAATTATTTGATTTCATTCTGGTCTTCAATTTATTCATCTCCCTATTAAAAACTATATTGCTCTAAAATCGTAACAAAAACAGGGGTAAAAGTAAATATTAAGAAAACCTGTAATATTTTTTAAAATCTTACGCCGGATTTTTCCAAAAATTTAACTTCCTGCGGTTCTGCACTGTTAACAAAAAGTCCTGAATTGCCGTTCATTTTCTTAATATTATCCAGCATTGTAAGAGCAATGTGTTTTATAGAACGTCTTGAACGCTTTTGTTCATAAGCGTATTTAGGGTTTGTACCGATTTTAAAAAGCTCTGTTTCCTGACCTTTAACTATATCTCCGGTTGTTACTAAGCCTAAAACTTTTGAGCTGTCAACATTTCTAAAATCCTTGTCCTGCAAAGTTAAGCCGTAAATCTCTGCATCTTTACCTAAAATCCTTGCTTCTTCTGCAATTCCTCCTGACAAATTTTTTCCGCCCCAGAGAGTTTCAATGCCCTCAAGAGCTTTGACATCCCTTTTAGAGCCTGTATTAAACTTTATAAAACTTGCTTTCCTTCCGCCGATATTAACGCGTCTTATCAAACCTGCTTCAAATTGTACATTATTTGTTTGTATCTGCATAAAAATTCCTTCCTTTTTTAAGGATAAAACCGGTAAAGAAAAAATTTGCCAGTAAAAATTAATTAATACTTAAAGCAGTTTCTCTCATGGTCATTAACAACACCAATTGCCTGCAGGTAAGAATAAATAATTACAGAGCCTGTATATTTCATTCCGCGCTTTTTCAAGTCTTTTGAAATCCTGTCGGAAAGTTCGGTCTTTACAGGAAATTCATCCGTTGTATTTTTTATAATTTTATTATCCGTAAAAGCCCAGATATAATTTGAAAAACTCCCAAACTCTTTTTGGATTTCCATAAATATTTTGGCGTTATTAACCGCTGCCGTGATTTTGCCTCTGCTTCTTATAATTTCTGCATTATTAAGCAGTTCGCTGATTTTATCCTCATCATATCCGGCAACTTTTTTGACATCAAAATTATCAAAAGCTATTCTGAATGCTTCACGCTTTTTAAGGACTGTAATCCAGGAAAGCCCTGCCTGAAATCCTTCCAGAATCAGAAGTTCAAACAAATCTCTGTCATCATGCTTCGGAACACCCCACTCTTCATCGTGATATTTTTTGTATATTTCAGATTTTTCATCAACCCACCTGCATCTTTGCATATAATATCTCCTGTTTTTATCCGAAAACTCTTAATATTATTTAATTATAAATTTATCTTTTTTTCAATAAAATCTATTCACTAGTGAATAGTGAGTAGTGAATAGAAATTTTTCATAAGTTAAAGAGATTCTTCGGACTTGCGCCTTCTAAAAAACAGCACTCCCGAAAGGCTTACTAAAATCCTCGTCATTGCTGTACATGTCAAGTAATTAGTTACATTTTACTTAGAATAAAAAAGGAGTAATTACGATGACATCAACAAGCAATAAGAATTTAATTTCTCGCACTCTAGCAACAAGAATGATGGCTTGTGTAGAGGAATATGAGGCAATCAAGCGCAAAGAAAGTAAACAGTTTAAAACGGTTATGGAAT